>CALWNS010000248.1 GCA_944382805.1 uncultured Gemmiger sp.
CTCGTCGGCTGGATCAGCGCCGGGCAGTGCTTTCTGATAGAAGCCAACGGCCGCCCCGGGGCCTGGTTCGTCTTGCAGTTGCCCGCATCGGACGACTATCCCGCCGCCAACAAACGAAAAGGCGGCGCGAAGGCAACAGCCTCCACGCCGCTGCCCCGCGCCACTATGCGGGGGCCCTATACCGATCCACATTTTTCGGGTGCTTCCAAATACATGCTAACCTTCTGCCAAGCCTGCTGCCCGCGGCTGGCCATCGAGGTGCCGCTGGACGACCCGCTCTGTCGATTCCGCCTGGCCTACTGGCTGGACCAGGACTTTGTGCCGGTTGCACGGGCGGCCGACGGAACGATGCAGCTTATCTCTCATGGATGACTTCTTCGGTTACATGTCATGAGGTCCTTGCATCATTTTTTCATTGCTCCAAAGTGCTGCACTCGCAGCTTTTCTGATAGAATCGCCATTTTGGCAGCTGCACTGCCCGCTCCATTTTGAGATTCCTTTGTGCCTTTTCCATACTGTCTGCGTTTCTTTATTCTCTGTGAAATGACAGGATAACCCTGGCTGCCGGGGCACCGTTTAGCTGCCAATGCCCGCCAACAATCAGGATAAGCCCGAATGTTGGCCGCGATTCAGATAACGATGCGGAAGGCAGTATTGCGGTCAGCCAGGTAGAACTCGTCCCCGCTGCGCAGGGCCACGGGCGAGCCCTGACGCAGCCGTACACCGGATCCGGTATAGGTACCATAATGGGAGCCGAGATCGTGCAGCACGACGGTCCGAGTTTGGGGGTTGTACTGCACCTTGCAATGGGTACGGCTGATGCCGCGGTAGTTGTCTGGGAAAACGACATCGCAGGTGGTCTGGTCGCGGCCGATCAGCAATCCTTGCCCCGTGATGGGGTACGACCGCCCCGCAAACAGCCCTGATACCCCCACCAGTTGAGCACTGCCGGTGGCGTCCGTGTAATGAGTGGGCTGTGGCTGCGCATAGCTGGCCACGCGTGCAGCCACAAAGGTGTGCGCCCATTTGTCGTGCCAGGTGCGGCACCGCGGGTCGCCAAACGCCACAAAGTAACCGATGCCCAACGCCAAGCCGGACACATAGCGGCACAGCGCACGCAGGAAAGACTGCGAATAAGTGATGGGCACACCGTCCTCATCCACCACGATCAGACCCAGGATATACTTACCCAGTGTAGCGTGCATTCCACTTCCTTCCAAGATGCCAAAATACAGCAGCATGGCAACACTCGTCAGCACCACATAGACATTCCAGCCCAGGAGGAAAAAGGCAAGACTCAGAATAATGTTCATAAATACACCGTCCAGCAGCAGGGCCGCCACACGCTTGCCCATGGTGGCTTTTTGATGGTAAATGGCTTCCATAGCTTGATCCTCCTCAAGATGGTCAGAAGTTAAAACGGAACAGCACATTGCCAATGGAGATTTCATCACCACTGCGCAGACGATTGGGCGCATACAGGCGCATTCCACCAAGCGCCGTACCGGCAGGTGAGCCAAGGTCCTCGATGTACAGGTACCCCTGTGAAAAGAAGATTCGGCTGTTGTGTGCGGCCACCTCCTCATCGGCGAACACAAGGTCGCAGTCATCCGCACTGCCGATAAGGATGTAGTCCTTGAGATAAAAATCGCGATTCGGAGACGAAGCGCTGCCGGACAGCACTTCCAGATGCATCGGGATCGCACCGGGCTGGTTCTCACTGGCGGGGCGGTGAGGGACCAAGGGTGCATCGCCGGGCTGGATCGCACCGTTCGCCGGGCCGGGCGCAGATTTGGGCCGACGAAGCACCAGCACAATGACCAGCACAATAACCGCTGCGCCCAGAACGCCTATGGTCCCCGCCGCCCACGGCGGCAGACCATTCAGCGGGCCGGGGCCAGCCTGTGCGGTCTCCGCCGTGGCTGTAGCGGGTGTAACGCTGGCGGGGGTCGGCTGCGCCAGCTCAGGGGTATCCTCCCCGGAACCTTTGGGGATCGTGCCGGGCAGCGGGTCTGCCGTAGTGGCGGGCGGCTTTTCGTCCGGCTCCTCGGCCCAGTTCTCGTCCGGCGCAGAGGCTGTATTTTCATCGGGCCATTCCCGGGCTGGCGAGTCCTCACTTTCTGCAGCAGGCGGCGCATAGGCGCTGCCGCCCACCGTGTAAAGGCCGGAGAGATTCAGGATATCAGGGCGGCCGTCTTCGGCCCAGAACAGGGTAAAGGGTTCCTCCTCGCCTTCCTCCAGCGGGAAGGAACAGGCCGTAAGGGCGGCTGTCTGCTGTGCGATAACCTGCCCGGCGTATGTGCCGTCTCCATCGTCGGCGTAGTAACCGTTGCCGCACAACTCCCGCAAATCACGCAGCTCTTGCGGTGAGCCGCCTCCTCCCAGAATGCAGGCGCTGAACAGGAAGGGCGGCAGGTCGCCCAGTTCCGGCAGCGCGCTTTCATCACCGCTGGACCAACCGTCTGTCAGCAGTATCAGACTGTACAGTTCGCCAGGGGCCCACTGGCTCTCGGTCAGCTTTTGCACCGCCTGGGCCGCACCGTAGCCGATGTCGGTCTGGCCGCGGAAGTCGAGCTGCCGCAGGGCTGCTTTGATAGCCTCGGCATCGTATTCAGATGTATCTGCGGAAAAATTGTCACTGAAGCTGTACATTCGAAAGGCGCAACCAGGCGTATTCTGTGCCAGCGCGTCAATCAGGTTGTCGATGGTTTCGAGATAATTGCCGGTCGAGTACGAGCGGTCCACCACCAGTACATAGGTCACGCTTTGTCCGCTCTCGGCCAGTGAGACCATGCTTTCTGCTTCGCGGTTGTTGAGCTCGGGCGCATAGTCGCCCAAGCCCTGGAAAAAGATATACAAAGCCCGCCCCTGTATATAAGCGGCTGCAGGCAACGGCGCAGCGGCTGCTGCGGGCAGCGCCAGCATGGCGGACAGTACCAGGAACAGCGCCGCTGCCGCCAGACGGCTGAAACGTTTATTCTTGGGTTGCATTTTATTTTCCCCCCTAGGTACATAGCCCCGCCAGCAGGGTCAAGTTGTCGGTGTCCGGGGTGATGCGTTCCATCACACGGCGCAGCATCCAGCTCCCCCATTCGGCTGCGGTATCGGATTTCAGACAGTCGGCCAGAATCTCCTCCGGCTGCATATATTCCCAAAAGCCGTCCGAGCACAACAGCAAACCGTCTCCGGGCGCAAGATGCACGGGCAGGGTCTGGACCTCGGGCTGACATCTGTCGGCATCGCCCACCGCACGCAGCAGACTGGAGCGGTCCTCGTCCCAGTTGATCTGACGGAACCCGATCTGCCCTGCCAGATACTTTTTATAGGTGACCGAATGATCCTGCGTAAGCTGGCGGATGGTGCCTTCTTGTATCAGGTACAGGCGCGAATCACCGCAGTGCACGCAAGCCAACGTTTCAGGCCCCGGTGCCACCGCCACAATGGTGGTGCGCATGGTGCGGTGCAGCTTTTTCTGCGCTTCCATCAGTATTTTGTTGGCCGTCATAAGCTCTTCCGCCAGCGCATCAGCGGCATCGGCCGGGTCGGGCGCACGCGTTTTCCAGAACTGGTGCAGCGCCTGCACGATAAACTCGGCCGCCTGATCTCCGTGACCATGGCCGCCCAACCCGTCCGCCAGCAAGAGCAGCGGTAATTTTTCCGGAGCAGGGCTTTCTACAGCGGCACAGCGATCCTCGTTGTAAGGGCGGCCGCCGGGGTGGGTGAACGAATAAAGGTCCAGTGTCATCCCATCACCCCAGTTCGGTGCGCAGCACATTGCCCCGATCCCCTACATAGAAGCTGTCACCCGCACGCAGATGACAGGGGGTATTGGGGGTCAGCCGCTGGCCGCTCATCAAATAGGTGCCATAGCTGGAGTTGAGATCGGTGACGATGAAATCGCCGCTGGCAGCGTCATACGCAACCATACAGTGCCTGCCGCTCACGCCGGGCGTCCCCTGCTGATAGACCAGTTGGCAGGCTCCCGGGTCACGACCGATCAGGATCCCCTGCGTTGTGACCGTTATCCGCAGGCCGTTGTGTTGCATATTGAGGGAACGCAGCGCCGGACTGCCCGCCGGGCCCGGTTCGAATGCCGGAGCAGGTGTGGGCTGCGGTTCGGCGCCGACGGCCGCTTTCTTCTTTTTGCGGCTGCCGGAGGCCGCGATCACGCAGATGATGACCACCGCAAACACGCCCGCAGCAACGATCAGCGGCACAATGGGCAGCGAGGAACCGCTTGCCATATCATAGGCCACATTGTTCTGGTCAAGCAAAGGCAGAATCTCAGCGGTGCTGACCGCATAGCCAAAGCCAGCCACCTTGGCGCCGTCGGCCTCCACAGCCGAGGCGGTGGTCACGCCGATGACCGCGCCGTTCTCATCAGTCAGCGGGCCGCCGGAGCTGCCGCCGCTGAACTCGGTATCGGTCTGGATGAAGCGGCAGCCTGTCCCCTGCTCGCTGAGCAGACGGCTGATGTTGCCGGTGGTGACTGTGGCGTCCTCAACATTATAAGAGGACAGGGTCTCGATGGCAGCATCGGCCACGCCGGGGTAACCCACGGCATAGGCCGTCTGGCCGATAAGATCGTCAGTCGGTTCACGCAGGGTGACCGGTACGCGCTTGTTTGTCGGTTCGTTCAATCGCAGGATGGCGATGTCCTTGCTCTCGTCATGATCCACGATGTACAGTTCCTCGTACTCGTTGGAATCGTAGAATGCATACAGGAACATATTGGGGTAGGCATCTTTGGTGCCGCCTCCCAGCTTGACATAGTTTTCGATAACATGGTAGTTGGTGACGATGTACTGGGGGTTCTCGCCCTCGCTGCCGACAAAGAACCCTGTTCCCTGGTTGGCGACATAGCTGGTGTCGTCCTCGGCATAAAACAGGATCATCACCACGCTGTTGCGCACGTCGGCCGCCGCGGAGCCGTCCGCCCTGGCTGGCAGCGCCAGGCAGCAGGCAGCGAACAGCGCCGCCGCCAGCAGGCTGAGCAATCGTTTGCAGGTCTTCATAAGTTGCCTCCTCTTTTCCGGGCAGGTCAGTAGCCGCAGCGGATGACCAGCGCCGTATAATTGTCCTGCGCGGGCAGGGCCCGGGCACGGATGCGTGTATCTATCTGCGCACAGACTTGCATGGGGTCAGGCACGGCAAGGCAGGCGCCGAGTTCTTCCGCGGGCAGCACATCGCCCACGCCATCGGAACACAGGATCAGCGCATCGCCCTCCTGCAGAGCCAGCGGGCGGCGGGTAGCATCCATCTCTCCAATGTTTCCGCTGCCCATGAACTCACTCAGGCGGGCCGCGTCTTCCATTTCATTGGCAGGGGAAGGATCCAATTCTCCACGGGCGATGGCTTCGGCATAGCGCAGGTGCTGCTGGTTCTGTTCGGCGTTGAGTCGGACGAGCGCACCTTCCCGCGACAGATATAAAAAGCTGTCGCCCACACAGGCGAACCAGAGTTTTTCGCCAAAAAACAGGCAGGCCACCAGCGTAGTGCCTCCGCGGCCCATGAACCGGGCAAACAGCCGTTCATCGGTACGGCGCACCGCCTGCATCAGCTGTGCGCCCAGGTCGCCGGAACGGTCCATGGCGGCAAACTCCTCTCGCATACATTGCAGCGCAGCCTCGCTCACCGCCTTGCCGTCCTCCATGCCACCCATGCCGTCCGCCAGCAGAGCCAACAACCCGTTTTGCCGGATCTCGGTCACATCGGTGGCATTGATGAAGCAAAACGAATCTTCCTGGTATTCGCGTCCGCCCTGCTGCTGCATATTGCCGACCCAGTAACTCAGCAGCCGTCGGGGGCGCGGCACGGGCGCGATACTGTTCACCGAACCGCACCGCCTTTCAAGCCGTTGATCCAGTCGAAGCGGCTGCCGCACAGCGGCACAAACAGCAGCACCGTCTCGCTGTTGCCGATCTCGATCACATCGAAAGGCGCCAGTGGGCTGCGGCTGCCAGCCACCTCGCCGTTCAGGTACAGGATGGAACTTTCACCGCAGATGAAAACGAACGAATTGCGCTTGGCGTCGTACCCGATACTGGCCACCGCGGCGTCGCGTGAGATATTCATATCTTTATCCAGCGAGATATCGAATTTGTGTCCGGAACCGGCGCGGCCTATGGTGTTTCCTTTTGCCTTGAGCGGATAGGTTCTGCCCTTGTCGGGTCCGCCGATGCACACAAGCCACCCCACGTCGGGGTCCTGCACATCCTTGTGCATGATGGGCATCGTCTTACCCTCATCGGTATTTTTTTCGGGTTTCCAGTCGGAAGGAGGCTGTGTTCTGCCGCCGTAACTGCCCGTGCCACCGGTCTGGTTCGTGCCCCAGCCCGAAGGAGGCTGCGTTTTGCCGCCGTAGCCACCCATACCGCCTGTTCCACCTGTACCGCCCCGGGTGCCGTCCTGACCGTTCGGCGCCTGGGTCGCGCCCCCGTCCGGACGGGGCCAGCCTCTGGGCGCCTGAGTCTGCGACCCGTAACCTCCCCCGCCGCCCCAGCCCGGCGGGGCCTGGGTCGCGCCTCCGAAATTGATGATGGACTGCTCCTTGCCGCAGTACGGGCAGGCCGCGTTCACCTCATCGTCGTAAAAGTGCCCGTTGGGGCATTGCTTCATCGCCATATCCATTCCTCCTCGTATTGTATGTGTTTTTCGTCACGCTGCTGTGGCCGCCTTGCCAGTGGCAGGGTCCAATTCGCAGATGATCCAGTCCTGTTCGCTGCTTGCCCTGTAGAGGAACACCAGCAGGGGTTTGCCGCCGCGCACGGTCAGATTCAGCCCGCCGATGCTCCCGCCCGGGTCCGGGGCGGTGAACAGAGTGTCTACCCCGTCCAGCGCAAGGCCCGCGGCGCAGATCTCATAATCACTCAGGCCGCCGTTTTCGAGGTAACGGGCGCGGACATAGTACAGCGTGTGCTGCCAAATGTTGAGGGAAAGCACCGCCATTTGGCCCCCCGCATCGCAGAGAGGCCTGGGCTCCGCATCGCTGCCATCCAGCGCACGGTAGTAGACGGCTGATTCCTGTCCCTGGCCAACTCCGATGTAGTACAGCGTACCCTCGTGCGCGATGCAGCGCGCCGCCCCCAGCCCGGGGTAGACGACCCGGGCCGAGCCGGACCCGATGTCGTAGCAGCAAAAATCACCGGCCGGGTCGGTATAATAGATGCCGCCGCCCTCGACAAAGACCGATTGCTGCCAAAGCACCCGGCTCAGTTCCCTCGCCGTCCCCAGGGAAAGGCCGTCTTCCTGCCAGGGAGCCAGCCACAGCGTCAACCCGCCGTCATCGCCCTGCAGCACATAGACAAGTCCGTCCCGACAGACGACGAGCAGCGTAAGGTCCGGCATCGGCCCGGTCAGTGCGGCCTTTTCGCCGTTCCGTTCATAGTAAACAACACCGTCGCCGCCGTCGGCATAGTACAGGGTGCCCCGGTAGGTGTTTTTCCACATTTTCATCGGATCGGCGTCATAGGCCCCTTCGGCCAGGCAAAGACCGGCGTTGGCCAGATTGCCGCACAGGTTACCCACTTCATAGGCCCCGCCGCGGCGCAGCAGCTCATAGACGGGCGGCGCAGCGCCGGAAGGTTCGGCGGCAGGCAGGGCTTTGGGGGCGTTCAGCCTTTCGCCCAGCACACTTATCGCGGCCGCCGCGACCAGCAGTGTACACAGCGCCATGACAACGGCAGCCGCTTTCAGAATATGTTTGCGCATGGCGCCCCTCCCTTTTACGTGATCGTCACATAAAATGTATCACCGACCTGGTCTTCGCCCTCGGCATTGGTGTAGTTTTCCTCGTAAGCCAAGGTAAACGATTCGGCGTTGGCCGGTACTTCGTACAGCAGGATGCCGCGGCGCATATCGCCAGCAGTCAGGTCATACTGGGCGGGCAGGACGCCCTCGACCTCCACATCGTTGTCGGTTACCGGGTGCGCGCTGTTCAGATCCTCGCCCTCCTCCCAGTACAGCTCAAAGTCGCTGTCATACATGGGAATTTCATCGGTGCGGAAGGTGGAGATGGCCAGCGTCACCGCCAGCAGCTTGTTGCCGTCCGCAGGCGTGTAGCCGTTGTAGCTGTCCAGAACTTCGGCCTCGTTGATGCAGAAGTCGAAAAAGCGGGTGCGCATGACCGTGTTCAGCCCGGCATCGGCCGAACCCTCGCTGGCGGTGAGCGGTGCGCGCAGCAGCGAACTTTCACTGCCGTCCACCTCAACAGCCTCCCGGCTGCGCGGGTCCAGGGTGTAGTAAACATTATCTTCGGCCACCGTGTCCCATGTGCGGAAGTGCAGCAGCGGCGCACCGTCGTTATCGATCACGCACAGGCGTTCGATGCGCTGCCAGCTGTCATCCTGACCAAGGGGCGGCCTGTACAGTGCATTGACATCGCCGGTATCCAGATCGTAAGAATAAAGTTCAAAATCGCCAGTGTTTCCGTTTTCGTCCGTAGCATGGGAGACAAAGTACAGCTGATTGCCGTAAGCATTTATACTCCAAAACTGGATATTGTTTCGGGCATACAGCCGGGACTGATTTTCGCCGGTGGCCAGGTCATAGGCATAAACGGTGTTGTACGCGGTCTCGCCGTCTGCGATATAGTAGATCACGCCATCGTGCAGCAGCACCCCAAAGGTATCGAAATTCTCAAGCAGCGTCGTCTCGGTCTTGGTATTCAGATCGTAGGCGCGCAGCGTCTGTTCGGTGCTTTCATAGTAGACGACGCCGTCTTGGATAGCGATGGAGAAATTACGCGCGGCAGTCAGGATGCGGGTGTCCGGTTCAAAGGTCTCCCCGTCAACCTGCCAGGGGGCGTGATACAGGACACTGTACCCGTCCTCGTTTTCCAGGGCGATAAAGAGGCCGTACTCATTGACCTGAATATAATCGACCTTGTCCAGCTCGTAGAGAATGGTACGCTCGGAACTGCCGTCCGCCTGCTGGCAGACGACCTTATCGTCATAGTCGAAGTAGTAGAGCTTGCCTTTATAGTGGTTGATAAACCAGTGGCGGAATCCCTCATTGACACCGGAGCCGTCGGCGGCAATGGTGCCCTGGTTGCTCAGGTTGCCGTTGCTGTTGCCGGCCTGGGCCTCCAGATCGGCCGACTGGCCGTTCTCGACGCCGCGCTCCAGCAGGTCGCTGGGGGAAAAGCCTCCCTCCGTGCTCCCGCCGCCGCTGCCACCACCGCCACCGCTGCTGCCGCCGCTGGCGGAGTAGGAATTCCCATCGTCCGTGAAAAAGAGGGCATAGCCCACCAGCGCCGTACAACCTACGCCGATAAGCACCACAATGGTCAGTACGCCGTAGCGCAGCCATGGCGGCACCCAGGCCAGAAGTTTGCGCCTGAGCTGCGGCGTCGGGCCGGGATTCGGCACGGGGCCGGGGTTCGGCGTCGGCCCCGGATTCGGGTTCGGCCCCGGATTCGGGTTCGGCCCCGGATTTGGGTTCGGGCCGGGATTCGGGTTCGGGCCGGGGTTCGGCGTGGGGCCGGGGTTCGGGTTCTCCCCCCGCAGTGCGGCGCGGAAATCTCCCACGCTTTGCCAGCGATCTTCGGCTCTGCAGGCCAATCCCTTGAGCAAGGCATCCTCAAAATCGGGCGTGAGGCCCCCGACCAGGGCGGTGGGCGGCACCAGCTCGTCATTTTCCATCCGGCTGGGAGCGTCCGGCGGCAGGATGCCGGTGATGCAGCGGTAAAGGGTGGCCGCAACGGCATAGATATCGGTCCAGGGACCGATCTTGCCGCGGCGCAGATACTGCTCGATGGGGGCGTAGCCCTGCTTGAGGATGACGCTCATGCTGCGGCTGCGCTCGCCCATAACGCCGCGGGCGGCGCCGAAATCAATCAACTTGACCGCGCCGTCGCTGCACAGGTAGATGTTGTCAGGTGAAACATCCCGGTGGACAATGTTGACCTTGTGTACCGCTTCCAGCGCACGGAGGATCGGCTCCATAATGTGCATCGCCTGCTCGCAGTCGATGCGGCCGCCCTTTTGCTGCAAATAATCCTTCAGGCTGCCGCCGTCCAGGTATTCCATGGCAAAGTAGGCGGTGCCGTTCTCCTCAAAGTAGCTCTTGACGGCCACAATGTGGGGATCGTTTTGGAAAGCTGCTAGGGTGCGGGCCTCCTCCAGGAACTTGGTCATGCCATACCGATAGCTTTCTTCCTGCTGGTGGGAAAGCGCCGTGACTTGGGTCACGCCGGGGGCGCGCAGGGCGATGCCTTCCGGCATATATTCCTTGATGGCCACACGCTCGCCAGTCACCAGGTCCTTGGCCGCATAGGTGATGCCGAAGCCGCCCTGTCCCAGCACGCGTCCCACCAGGTATCGCCCGGCCAGAATGCTGCCCATGGGAAGCGCCAGGGGATATTTTCCCTGCCAGGCGGCAGGGTCGAATCCGCAGTGCGGGCAGGGGCCGGGTTCCGGCGGCCGCCCCTGGAAACAGTGGTAGCAAAGGCTGGGATCGTAGGTCATTTTTTCTCCTCCTCGTTCCTTTTGCGTCATGCCCGGGGCAGGGTCAGAGCATCTCGTCCAGGCGGTACGCCTTGCCCTGCGCGTCGACCAGCAGGTTCTGGCTTTCTGCGGCAGAGTCCTGCCACAGGCACACAATCGGCTGCCCCTCCAGCAGCATAACCTGCGGGAAGTAGAGCTGCGCCCCCTGCGGGGCCGAGTAAAGCACGGTCGGTTCATAGCCTTCGGCGTCGGTGCGCAGCAGGTAGCTGCCGTCGCTTCGCTGCAGCACCAGGTAAAGCTGCCCGTCCGCACCGTTGATGGCCTGGAATTCCCCTTCATCGACCGTTAGCAGATCGGTTCGCCCCTGCCCGTTTACGCGCATACGCCACAGCGTCTCGCCCTCCCGCTCACCGTCCAGGTAAGGCTCGTAGCCGTACAGCCAGCCATCCATCACCAGCTCAAGGTTGGCGCGATCTTCCCACAGCACCTGCCGCTCGCCTGTTGCCAGGTCATAGCGCAGGGGGCGGCCATCGCTGCCGGTACAGTAAAGGCTGCCTTCCTCGTACAGCAAGGGCGATGTCTCCCCCACCGTCAGCAGCTCCTGCTCCGCGCCTATGGTGCCGTCATCATTCAGGGAACGCAGGCAGATCGTATGCTCCGGCTGGCCGATGACGCCCCGCTTGTATAGAAGCCCGTAGGGGGTGGCGCACATATCCTGCCAGTTCTGTGGCTCGCTTTCCAAAAGCAAGGTGCTGCGCTCGCCGTCGGTGCGGTACAAATCCTCGGAATACAAGATGTAGTACAGCGCCCCGTCAAAATCGTTCATGTAGCTGCAGGTACCCTTTCCCACAACACCGGTCAACGTAACGCTGCCGTTGTTTTGCAGGTTTCCGCTGGCGTTGCCCTCGGCATTGTAGCCATCCTGCACGGCGTCGATGGACGCCTGCCGCCCAAGCAGCACCGGGCCTTCCTCTCCCCAGGCCAGCACGCGGGCAGGGAACAGCCGGTCCTGATCGTCCTGCCACAACCGCACGCCCGCGTAAGCCAGCGTACCGGCCACCAACAGTCCCAGTGCGCCCGCCACCAGACCAATGCCCCGGCGGACCTTTTTCTGCCGCTGCAGTTCCGCCTGCATCTGTTCTTCGCGCTGGCGGCGTTCCTCCTCCTGTTTACGGGCTTCTTCTTCCCGCTTTCGGGCTTCCTCTTCGGCGTGGCGGCGGGCTTCGGCCTCACGTTCGGCGCGTGTAGGCGGGCTTGGAATCTCGCCCAGCAGCGCACGCCTGAACTCCCCTGCGGTCTGCCATCGGTCGGCCGGATCCACCTCCAAACCGATGAGCAGCGCCTGTTCGCCTTCCGGCGGGAGCTGGCACAGGCTGGACGGCGCGATCAGGCCGTCCACCGGGCGGCGCTCGATGGATTCAGGCGGCATGCGCCCGGTCACGGTGCGGTAAAGGGTGGCTGCCAGCGCGTAGACATCGGTCCACGGGCCCTGGCGTCCGCGGCGGGAATATTGTTCCGCCGGGGCGTAGCCATGTTTAAGGATCACGCTCAGACTCTGGCTTTTTTCGCTGAACACATAGCGCGCCGCACCGAAATCCAGCAGCTTGATGCTGCCGTCCCGGCACAGGAAAATATTGTCCGGGGAGATATCGCGGTGAATGATACCAGCCGCGTGAACGACGTCCAGCGCTTCGAGAACCGGCAGCAGCAAGCCGCATGCCGCCTCCCACGGCAGGGTGCCGCCCGCATCCTTTAGATGCTGCAGCAGGTTGATGCCGTCTAACCGTTCCATCGCGAAATAGCCGGTTCCGTTTTCCTCAAAATAGCTGCGCACGCCAACAATGCCGGGGTGGCCGTTGAACCGGGCGAGCGTGCGGGCTTCCTCCAAGAACTTTTCCTTGCCGTAGGCAAAGCCTTCCTCCTGCTGGGGGCCGCCGGAACTCACATGGGTGGTTCCGGCGGTACGCATCGCCAGCCCTTCCGGGAAATACTCTTTGATTGCTACGCCGGTCTGTTCCTTCAAATCGCGGGCCGCGTAAGTAATGCCAAAGCCCCCCTGGCCCAGCGCCCGCCCCACCAGATACTGCCCGGCCAGAATGCTGCCGCAGGGCAGCGCCAGCGGATAGCGGTGCGCCGCGGCAGGGTCGAAACCGCAATGCGGGCAAGGTCCCGGCTCTGCAGGCCGGTTTTGGAAGCAGTTGTAGCAAAGGATATGGTCGCTCATGGCAGATATCCCCCCGGCGGCTGGCGGTAAACGCGTCCTGTCTGCTGACGGGCAAGCAAAAAGGCACGCCACGGCCGCATACCTGCGGCCGGAACGTGCCTGCTTTTCAGCTGCATCCCAACACCCTCGGATGCTCTGGGCTCATCCAAGGTTACAAGATTATGATTCGTCTGTCTGTCTGTCTGTCTAAATTGTGCGCTGTGGGTCATATTCTGTCAATCCTCTCGCACAAATTTTATTATAATGTAAGATTATACTACTATTTGCATAAAAAATCAACCATTCTGTATATTTTTATGTATCGTTTTATGTTCCGCCTGCGCTTCCTATACTTTCTCGGCTGCCAGAAACCAAAAACGGCCCGGCAACTGAATAAAAACATCGGTGTCGCCCTCGTCGGCGCACTGCGCCCGCAGGCGCGTTTCGGAGGGCTGCCTGGCCGCGGGCCTGTTGCCCCGGCCCTGTCATCTATAATGTCGCACAGCTTTTCACTATTTATTGAATTATGTCGCAGTTGCTTGTCATTTTCCTTGAATTGTGTTACACTAAAACCACATCAACCTATGGAGGCGGCCATGTTCTATCGCAAAGCGTATGACAAACTGAAAAGCTGGAAAGCACAGCCCAACAGAAAGGCCCTGTGTATTCAAGGCGCACGCCAAATCGGCAAGACGACGGTGGTGCGCGCGTTTGGCAAGGCAGAGTATGCGGAGCCAAATGACCTGCCCAAGATCCAGGTCATTTTCGATTCCATACCGGCACAGCTGAACGACAAAAACCGGCGGTTCCTTGTCAACTCACTGCGCCCGACCGCCTGACTGGAACGCTATGCCGACAGTTTCAACTGGCTGGTGGACGCCGGCGTAGCGCTGCCATGCTACAATGTGACTGAGCCGAAAGCGCCGCTCAAACTCAATGAGAAGCGGAATCTGTTCAAGCTGTTTGCCGCCGACACCGGGCTGCTCTGTGCGCTCTCAATGGACAATATCCAATTCAGCATTTTGCAAGGGGATGTGAGTGTGAACATGGGCAGCATCCTGGAAAACGTGATGGCGCAAATGTTCACGGCCAACGGATTTTCGCTGCATTATTTTGATACACATAAATACGGTGAGCTGGACTTTGTGCTGCAAAACGGTACGGGCATCGACCTGGTGGAGATCAAATCCGGCAATGATTACAAACGGCACGCCGCACTGGATAAGATTCACCAAGTCGCCGATTGGCAAGCACGCCGGGCGCTTGTTTTCTGCAAAGGGAACGTGCAGCAGGAGAGCGGGGTTTTGTATCTGCCCTGGTATATGGCGATGTTTTATGCGCAGCCCACGCCGCCCGATGGCCTGATCTACCAGGTGGACTTAAGCGGCTTACCAACGTGAGGGAGCGGGTACGCCGCGGCGGTCATATTCGGGTAGTATGGCCTGCCGGGGAAGCCTGTTTTTTGGTGTTGACCACCATTTGACCACTTTTGTTTTTCCAACTGTTTTGATGAGTGAATTTTACGCTCCAGCATTGTTTATTCTACACGCAAACCAGCGTGGGAAGTTGTGCAACCCGCACAAATTCCCGCGCTGTATCATTGGATAGCATCGGATGTCACAGTTCTCCGACCCGGAAGGCCGCTGGTTCGAATCCAGTCGGGCGCACCATTTTAAGACGTCACCTTTGATACAAAGATGACCAGCAGAAGGGCCCGTTGCAAAACACCAGCGAGCCAAAAGCAAAAAAGACAGGCAGTACATCCCCAAAGGGGTTGCACTGCCTGCCTTTTTGCTTTAGTCTTAGTGTGTGAAAACAAAAACAAAGCAAGACCAGTGTAGCGTATATGAGCGTCGAGGTCAACTGGTATTTTCACTGAATTACGAAATTTGTCTGCCAGAGAA
>CALWNS010000249.1 GCA_944382805.1 uncultured Gemmiger sp.
GCGCAGCGCCCCGCCCGCCAGGCCGAACAGCCAGGCCCCCACCGGCAGCGAGAGCAGCAGGTAAACGCCCTGCTCCAGCAGCCGCCAAAACTGCCGCTGCGAAAGCTGCGGCCAGCGCAGCCACCGCCCGATAAAATCGCCAAAAGCGGTGTCGGCGGCCGAAAGTTCGGCCAGCGCGTACCCGCCCAGCGCCAGCGCCAGCAGCAGGCCGGCCGCCAGCTCCCGCCGCCGGCGGCGGGCCTGCGGGGTGCGGCGCTGCGCGCGGTCCTGCCGCGTTTCGCGCAGCGCGCCGCCCCACAGCCGTGTGCGCAGCGCAATGTCCGACCACGGCAGAATAAACAGCCCGGCCGCGCCGTCCACCGCCAGCATGGCGTTGGCCTTGCCGGCGGCCTGCATCCCGGTGCGGGCCAGCACCCAGTATACGGCGGTCAGGTGCCAGGCCAAAAGCTGCCAGCCGCCCAGGCTCTGGTGCAGGCCGTACAAGCCCAGCGCCGCGCCCTGCAGCAGCCAGCACACGCCCCAGAACGGCGCGGCTTTGGCCCCGCAGCGGCCCAGCGCGCGGGCAAAGGCCTCCACCCCGGCAATGAACAGGGCGGGGAACAGCAGCCACCCCCACTGCCCCCACCAGCGGTCGGGGTTGCCGAATACCAGCGCGCGCACATACAGCCAGCCGATGCCGTAGCTGCCCAGCGCCGCCCATACCCAGGCGCGGCGGCGGGGCAGGGTCTGCCACAGCGTGGGGGCCGGCCGGGCGGCTGCCTTTTCCGGCAAAATGGGCGCAGAAGAATACTGGGGGCGCGGCGCGCCCTCTTGCGTGGTCTTATTCATGGCGGAACTCCTTATTGTTTGTCGGGGCCGGCGGGCGGGTCGGGTATGTACTCCAAAAGTTCGCCGGGCTGGCAGTCCAGCGCCCGGCACAGCGCTTCCAGCGTGGTAAAGCGCACCGCCTTGGCCTTGTTGTTTTTTAAGATGGACAGGTTGGCCGGCGTGATGCCGATGGCTTCGGCCAGTTCGCCCGCGCCGATGCGGCGCCGGGCCATCATCACGTCCAGGTTGACTTGGATGGGCATGGGCGCCTCCTTTATACGGTCAGGTCCAGTTCGTCCCGCATATAGATGGCCTGGGCAAACGCGTTTTTCAGCACGTGGACGATCAGCGCCATAAAGCCCGCGGCAATGCCCATGCAGGCAAACGGGAAGTACAGCGCCGCGCCCGCCGGCACGCAGATGGCAGCCGCCAGCGCGCAGCACCAGGCGATGCGCCGCAGCGCGCGCACGTTTTCGCCCACGAACACGGCGCCCTTCTGCAGCCGCCCCAACAGGCAAAACAGCTGCCAGAGCATCCACAGCGCCAGCACGGCCAGCAGATACCCCAGCCCCAGCATGACCCAGCGCACGGCCGGGCCGCTTAGCGCAATGCGCCCGTGGGCGATAAGCCAGTCCACGATGCCCGGCCCGCCCAGCGTGACCAGCACACAGATGAGAAAGACCCCCACCGTGACCGCGCGGGTCAGCAGGATACTTTTGCGTTCATCCCAAAACTTGGGCGGTTTGTTTTCGGCCGGTTGCGGCATACGCGGCACCTCCTTTGCTCCTTATGGCAGCAGTATACCACGCCGCACATCGTTTTGCAAGATGTTTTTATTGAAAAACGATATATTTTTATCGCAACTCGATCACAACATCCCTTTGCGGCGGCAATAGCGCACGCCGCCCAGCGCCAGCGCGGCGCAAAGCGCGCACACGGCCGGGTAGCCCCAGGGGGCGTTCGGGGCTAGCATATCGGCAAAATTCATGCCGTACCAGCCGGTGACCAGATCAAGCGGCAAAAACACGGTGGCCACCACGGTCAGCCAGGTGGTCACGCGGTTTTGCCGCAGTTCGATGTTGGCGTGGTACAGCTGCCACAGCTGCATGGTGTATTCCCGCAGCGTCTCGATCTCATCGCGCAGGCGGGCGGCGCGCGCCGCAAAGCGGCCGAAGGCCGCGCGCTCGGCCCGGCCCAGGCAGCGGCCCGGGTCGGCCTGCAGGTCCAGCGCCAGGTGGGCCAGCGCCGCCCAGCCTCCGTGCAGCGCGGCCAGGGCGCGGCGTTCGGCCAGCGCTTCGGCGCCAAAGCCGCGCAGCTGCCCGCGGCCCAGCGCGTCCTCCAGGCGGGCCAGGCGGTCCTCCTGCCGCTGCAGCGCGGGCACCGCGCTTTCGGCCGCCTGGCGCAGCAGCGCCAGCAGCGCCCCGGCCGGGGTGGGCGGCACGGCGGCCAAGGGCAGCCCGGCCAGGGGCAGCGGGCCTTCGGCTGCCAGCCACAGCGCCCGTGTACACAGGCAAAAACCCACCCGCACGCCGGGGCCGTCCGCCCCCGGCAGCACGGCCGTGCCCTGGATACAGTCCGGGTAAAATGCGGTCCCGCCGCCGCGCAGCCGCCGTGCCAGGGCCTGCGCGTGCGGCACGGCGGCCCGGCCCAGCTCGGCCGGTTCCAGCCGCCACACGCCCCAGGCCCCGCCCGCGCCGGGCTGCAGCCGCCCGCCGCACAGTGTATAGCGTTCCATCCCGTCACCCCCTGCCAGTATGGGCGGGCCGGGGCATAAAAAAACAGAGCCGTTCGGCAAAAGCCAAAAGACTCTGCAAAGGTCATGCCTGCTCCGCTGCCTGCTCCAGCGCGCGGGCCAGGCGGGGCGGCGCATGGCGCTGGCTGCGCACGGCGGAAAGCCCCAGCTCCCGCAGCCGGGCTATGGGGAATTCGCCCGGTGCATAGGTGTGCAGCAGCCGCAGGCGCATGACGCGGCGGATGCGCACCGCGCCCTCGTGCTCATAGGGGATGTCCGCTTCCAGCACGCGGCAGCGGTACAGCACCGCCGCCACCGGCGCGGCCATGTACAGGTATACGGTGTCGCCCGCCGCCACGCGGGCGGTCTGCTTCCACAGCAGAACCGGGTCGGCGGCAAAGGCGGCGGCTACGTCAAAGTAGCCGGGGTTGGCCGGCGCCACCCACACGGCCGGCCCGGCAGACGGCCGGGGGCGCGGCGGCCGCCGGGCAGCCGGGGCGGTCAGGCGGTAGCTTGCGGCAAGCAGATCCAGCACCAGGGCGCGCTCCACCGTGCCGTCCAGCAGGACGGTCAGCCATTTTTCCTTGTTCATGTGGTAGGCGGGCAGGATGCCGGCGCGCAGCCGCAGCGAGCCGGCCAGCACCGGGTCGCACTTGACGTTCAGGATGTCGGCCGCGCCCGCGCCCGGCAGCCCCAGCCGCGCGCGGGGCACGGTCAGCAGCACGGCGAACCATTTGCGGTTGTCCGCACGGCGCAGCACGGCGTCGCCCGGCGCATCGCGCCACAGGTATTCCGGCTGCGCGCCCAAAGCCTGCGCCGCCGCGCGCAGCACCGCTTCTTTCTCAGTATTAGCCATGCACAGCCCCTCCTTTGCCGTCCGGCATAAGTTGGCAGATCACTTCCAAATGTTCCGTCTGCGGGAAAAGATCGACCGGCTGGAAGGCTTGGGCGTGGTAGCCGTGGCGGGCGAACAGGGCTGTGTCCCGCGCCAGCGTGTCCGGCCCGCAGCTGATGTACACCACGCGCCGCGGGGCCATGGCGGCAATGGCCGCGATGCACGCCGGTGTGCTGCCGGCGCGCGGCGGGTCCAGGAACACCACGTCGGGCCGCAGGCCCTCCTCGGCGGCGCGGCGCATCCAGGCGGTGGCGTCCGCGCAGGCAAAGCGGGCGTTCCGGATGCCGTTGCGCGCGGCGTTGGCTTTGGCGTCGCGCACGGCGGCGGGCGTCTGCTCAACGCCGTACACCTGCGCCGCCCCGGCAGCCGCCGCACACAGGCCGATGGTGCCGGTGCCGCAGTAGGCGTCCACCACCGTTTCGCGCCCCGTCAGCCCCGCCCAGGCCATGGCCTGGGCGTACAGCCGTTCGGTCTGCGCCGGGTTTACCTGGAAAAAGCTGCCGGGCGAAAGCACAAACTCCAGCCCGCACAGCGTGTCGGTGATCTGCCCCGGGCCGTACAGCACCCGCACGTTGCGCCCCAGCACCGCGCTGGTGCGCCGCGGGTTGTGGTTGTGGACGACCGTCGTCACCCACGGCGCGGCGCGGCGCAGTTCCTCTATAAAGCGGCGGCTGCCGGGCAGGCGGTCGGCGGTCGTTACCAGGATGACCATCACCTGGCCGCTTGCGTGCCCCCAGCGCACCAGCACATGGCGCAGCAGGCCGCTGCCGCGGTCCTCGTCATAGGCCGGCCAGCGCGCCGCGCGGGCGGCGGCGACCACCGCGGCGATGGTCTTGTCCAAAACGGGCGCCTGCAGCAGGCAGCCGGCCGGCGGCAGCGGCAGCACGCGGTGCGTACCGGCGGCATAGATGCCCGCCGCCAGCCGCCCGCTGTGCATCGTAAAGCTGGCGGTGGCCTTGCTTCGGTAGTGGGTCGGTTCGGCCGCGCCCAAAATGGGCGCCACCGGCGCAAAACGGCCGAACAGCCGCTGCGCCAGCTGCTGTTTGGCCGCCAGCTGCTGTTCATAGGGCACGCCCAGCTGCGGGCAGCCGCCGCAGCGGCGGGCCTGCAGGGGGCAAAGGTTGGCTTGGGCCGGCATGATCGTTCCCTTTCTGTTTGTCATGGGGTTGCGGGGCGTGGTATACTGTTATAAGGGGAGGGCGGCCGCGCCGCCCTTTGACCCTTTGGCAAGACGTTTTGAACGGAGGTTTTCGTGATGAAGGTCCTTTTGATCAACGGCAGCCCGCACGCGCACGGCTGCACCGACGCCGCCCTGCGCGAGGTCGCCGCCGCGCTGAACGCCGACGGCATCGAGACGACCATTTTCCACATCGGTTCCGCGCCGGTGGCCGGGTGCATCGGCTGCGGCGGCTGCCGCCAGGCCGGCCAATGCGTGTTCGGCGGGCCGGTGGCCGATGTGCTGCCGCTGGCCGAACAGGCGGACGGCTTTGTGTTCGGCGCGCCGGTACACTACGCCACGGCGGCGGCCGGCATGATCGGCTTTATGCACCGGCTGGGCTTCAGCGCCGGGCATCTGCTGCGCCACAAACCGGCGGCGGTCATTACCAGCGCGCGCCGCGCCGGCACCCCCACTGCGCTGGAAGCGATGGAAAAGATTCCGCAATACTTCGAAATGCCGCTCATCAGCTCGACGTATTGGCCGATGGTCCACGGCTCCGACGCCGGGCAGGCCGCCCGGGACGCCGAGGGGATGCAGATCATGCGCAACCTGGGCCGCAACATGGCCTGGATGCTGAAATGCATCGAGGCCGGCCGCGCCGCCGGCCTGCAGCCGCCCCAGGCGGAAAGCGGCGCGCAGACCAACTTTATCCGCTGAGCTTGGCAGCCCCGCGCCCCGGGAACCCCGGGGCGCTTCTCTTTGCCTTGTGTTAGGCAAGCAGGGCCGCCAGCGCAAAGCCCAGGCGGGCCGCCAGCGCGCCGAACGCCAGCCCGGCCAATACGTCGGAGGGGTAGTGTACGCCGGTCAGCACGCGGGTCACGGCGATCAGGGCGGCCAGGGCGGCCAGCACAGCGGCCAGCGGCGGGCAGATATACCAGGCCGTCACCGCAATGCCGGCGGCCGAAAAGCAGTGCCTGCTGGGGAAGCTCTGCCCCCGGGTATCCTTGGGGAACAGCGGGGCAAAGCCCAGCGCTTCGTACGGGCGGGGGCGGTCGATGCCGCGGCGCAGCGCGGTGCCCAGCAGGAACACGCCCGCCGGCACCCCGGCCGCGGCCCAAAAGCGCGGCTGCCGCGTAAGGGCCAGCCAGGCCAGCAGCCCCAGGTACAGCACATACACGCCGGCCACCGCGCCGGTACACACAAAGCGCAGCGCCGCCCTGGCCCGGGGCCGGGCCGAAAACCAGCCCAGGATGGCCCGATACTGCTGTGCGTTCATGGCAAACTCCTTTCCCGGCGCGGTGCGGCGGCGATCTTTGTTTCAGCATACCATCCCGCCTGCGGCTTGTCAAATACCGGGCGGCCCGCTATAATAAAAAAGAAATAAGCTACGCGCCCCGCCGGGGCGCCGCGGGGGTGTTTGCTTGTACAGCTTTGCCAATTATCTGCTGCTGGCGCTGTTTGCGGCGGCGGTTTTTGATGCGGCCAACGGCCTGCGCGCCGCGCCGGCCGGGCCGGGCCGCCTGCGGCGCGCGCTGGCTGCTTTGTGGAAAGAGGAACATTTCCTGTTCGGCGGCTGGGGCACCGCCTGGCGCGAAAAAGCCGGCATGGCGCTGTTCTGCGCCGGCCTGGCGGCCTACGAGAGCATCGTGACCTTCTGCCACAGCCGGGCGCAGCAGGCGTGGGAATGGGTGCCGGGGGTCCTTGCCCCCGTGCTGGAAACAACGGCTTTCCTCTGCTTTTCGCTCAAGATCCTGCTGGGGACGCGCTACAACTGGCGGCAGCTGGGGGTGGCCGGGGCGCTGTACTTTATCGCGCGCTGGGTCCACTTCAACGCGCACAACATCTGGTGGATCTGGGTCGTGGTGGCCGTGCTGGCCGCCAAGGACCTGCGGCTGGAAAAACCGCTGCGCGTGTTTTTGTGCGTGGGCACGGCCATGATGCTGCTGGTGATGACGCTGAACGGCATGGGCCTGCTGCCGGAGCTGGAAGGCCCGCCCGCCCTGCGCGACGGCGTGGTGCGCGGCACCTACGGCTATTCCTACCCCAACACGCTGGGCGGGCTGGTGTTCGGCCTGGCGCTGGCCTACACGCTGCTGCGCGCACGCCGCCCGCGCTGGGCCGACCCCGCCGTTTTGGCGGCGGCGGGCGTGTTTTTAATGGTGGGGCCGTCCTCCCGCACGCCGGCGCTGGGGTGCTTCCTGCTGGCGGCCGGGCTGGTCGTGTGCCGCCTGTGGGGCCGCCGCCCGCTGCCGCGCGCGCTGCCCTGGCTGAGCGCGGCGGTCTTGCCGGCGCTGGCGGCGGTCAGCTTCCTGCTGCCGCTCGGCTTTGTCAAGATCGGGCCGGCCTGGGACGATTTCGCCCCCGCCTGGCTGGATACGCTCAACGACTTTTTCTCCCGCCGCCTGGCCATGAACTGGGCGGCCTTCCGGGCGCTGGACATCAAGATCGCCGGCCAGATGCTGGGGGAGTGGCCCATCCTGGACAACTGCTATGTGCGCACGCTCTACGAGCTTGGCCCGGTGATGGCCGTGCTGCTGGCCGTGCTGGCGGTGTACGCGCTGTGGGGCTATGCCCGCAGCCGGCGGCCGGTGGAGCTGCTCTGCCTGGTGGTCATGCTGCTCTATGGGCTGATGGAAGCCCAGGTCTACCACCTGACCTCCAACCCCGCCGCCCTGCTGCTGGCCGGCGCGGCGTTTGCCCAGCCGCCGCGCCGGTGGCCGGGCGTGTATGAAATAGAAGAGATTTCCCGAAAATAGCGGGAAGCTGGGGCCGATCTCACTGCAAGGAGGATGTCATATGCAAACGATCCGCCGCGGCGTTTTGAAAATTCGGGAGTTCTGTATACAGCACAGTGCCGTGCTGTTTTTTGCTTGTATGGCGGTGCTGGCCTTTACCGGCGGAATGCAGCGCATCTTTAATGTTGAATTTTCGCCTACAAACGGGGATTTTCAGAGTTACAATGTTTTTCGGCGCGCTTTGGACGGTCAATGGCCTTTTGTGGACTTTGCCAATTATCTTGGCATGGGACCGCTGATACTTCATGTACCGCTTTTGCTTTTCCACAACACGTTCGCTGGCAGTTTGTTTGTTACGCACTTTGTGTGTGCCGTGCTGTATATGCTGTTATGCTACTGCGTTTACTATACTATTGGTGGGCAAAAACTGCCGGCCATGGCAGCAAGCTTGGTGACGATGCGGCTGACAAACACGGAGTTTTTCGATTTGATCCCGTATGTTGCCGCTCCGCTGCGGCTGCTGGCTGCGCCAAACAATTCCCAGCGTATGACAAGGATGTTTTTGGCGGTGCTTTTCGGCTTCCTTCTTCTTTATTTTACAAAAAAGAGTATGCATCGTCATCCGGCCGCCAGTGCTTGTGCGGTATACACTGATTGGTGCTGCAGTCCGAAAACGATGCTGGGCATGGGCATAATCCTGGGCAGCGGCGTGTTGTGGAGCAACGACTTCGGCTATGCCTGCCTTTGTAGCGCGTTGATCATTCTGACTGTGTTCTGGATACAGGCAAAATGCAGCGGTCGCCGCATCTTGTGGGCACCCGTTACTTTTCTTGTCGGAGCAGTACTGGGGGTTCTCATAGCGGCTACATTGTTTACGGGCGGTCGCCCAATGGC
>CALWNS010000250.1 GCA_944382805.1 uncultured Gemmiger sp.
ATTCGGCCGCGCCGCCCGCCAGCCCCAGCGCCCATACGGCCGCCGCGGCCGGGCGCAGCACGCCGGCCAGGCCGCCCGCAAAGCCGGCCAGTACGGCCAGCGCCAGGGCGGCCAGCGGCGCGGCAGCCGGCGGCAGGCCGCCGCGGCGCACCAGCACCACGCACAGCCCAAACAGGCCGGCCAATACGGCCAGCAGCCCGCACAGCGCGCCCCAAGCCATCGGCGCAGCCCCCTTCCGTGTCTGTTTTTATATGGCCCCGCACCCGGCCAGGGCGGCCAGGGCGGCGCGCAGCGCGGCGGCGTCCGGCTGGCCGGGCGCGCTGGCCGCGCCCGCCGTGCCAAAGCTGGCGCACGCGCCAAAGCTGGCCGCGCACACGCGGGTCACCGCGCCCAGCGGCCCCATGGCCATGGCCAGCAGCGGCGTTTCCGGCCGGCGCCCGGCGGCCAGGGCCGCGGCCTGCAGCAGGCGGGCGGCGTCGGCCGCGGTGTGCGGCATCACGGCCAGCTTGGCCACGTCGGCCCCGGCGTCGGCCATGGCGGTCAGCGTGCCGGCCATGGCGTCGGTGGGCGGCGTGCCGCCAAAATGGTGGGCGCTGAACACCGCCGCCGCGCCCGCCGCGTGCGCGGCACCCAGCAGCCCGGCGCAAAGCGCGGCCCCGGCGCTGAATTCAATATCCAGCAAATCGAACTGCCCGCGGCAGCTTTCGCACAGCGCCGCCAGGCGGGCGGCGTAGGCCGGCGCGTCCAGGTCGGCCGCGCCGCCCTCGCGCGCGGCGCGCAGCGTGGCCAGCAGCGGGGCCGGCCCCAGCGCGGCGCGCACCGCGCCCACGGCGGCGGCCAGGCCGGCGGGGGAAAGTTCCCCCAGCGCGTCCAGCCGCAGCTCTACAATATCGCCCGCCTGCGCGGCCCGCACCGCCAGGGCGGCGGCCTGCTGCGGCGTGGCGGCAGCCACGGGCACGATCACCCGGCAGCGCGCGGCCCCCGCGCGGCAGGGCGCGGCCAGCGCCGCCCCGCGCACCACAACGTCCGGCATAAGCCCCCTCCTTTTTGTGCTTTTTAACTCTTTTTCAGTTTGCGGAACACCATGCCCAGCAGCTTTTGCGCCATGCTGTATATTTCGCGGAAGTTCACCCCGCACACCAGCGCCGTCAGCAGCGTGACCGGCAGCACCCAGCTTTTAACAAAGAACAGCGCGGCGATCTCGGCCAAAATCAGCGCCAGGTTCAGCAGCATCCGCCCGGCGTGGAAGTCGATGACCAGCAGCCCGCGGGTGGAGCGCGCGCGCAGCAAAAACACCAGCAGCAAAGAAAGGAAACTGGCCGAAGTGACCCCCACCGGCCCGAACCACAGGATGAACACAAAGTTCAGCACCAGGTTCAGCGCCGCGCCAGCCAGCATGGTCACCAGTGAACTGGACGACCGCTTGAACACCACATACACGCTGTTCAAAAAGTTGTTCAGGCAGGTACACATCGAAGCCAGCACCAAAAACGGCACGAACTGCCAGGCGTCGTAGTAATCGGCGCGGAAAATGTGCATCAGCGGCCGGCACAGCCAGACGATGCCCGCCGTGCAGCAGAACAAAACGCTGGCGTACACGCAAAAGATCTTGCTGAAAAACGCCGCGCGGTCCTCCTCCTCGGTCACGGCCGAAAGCTGCCATGCCTCGTAGAAAAACTGCCCCACAAAGGTGATGATCTGCGGCAAAAAGTACCCGGTGCTCAGCAGCCCGACCCAGGCTTCGCTGCTGCGGCCGCCCACGCCGCCGCACATGGCCTGCACATAAAACTGGTCCGAGGCGTTGATGATCCAAAAGCTGATCGAAGCCGGGATCATCGGCACGCAGTAGCGCAGCATCTCGCCCCAAAGGGCGCGGTCAAAGCGGCGCGGACGGAAATAGTCCTTGCACCCGCCGGCCACAAACACAAACACCGCCGAACAGGCGTCCGAACACAGCAGCGCCAGCAGGTAGCCGGCCGCGCCCATGTCCAGCACGCTCAAAAACAGCAGGTAGAACAAAAGCAGGCTGGCCGTGGTCAGCACGCCGTCCACCGCCACCAGGCGGTTGCGCATCCGCGCGCGGATGAACTGGGTACACAGCGTGCGCAGGCAGCTGGCCAGCACGCACAGGTACAGCAGCACCAGGTAGCCGGCCGCGTTGGGGATCAGCCGCACCAGCGGCCAGAACAGCACCATCAGCCCAAAGCCGAGCAGGATGGTCACCAGGCCGTTCATGAACACGCTGGCTTTGTCCTTGCTTTTGTCCAGCCCAAAGCGGATGACCGCAAAGCTCACCCCCAGGCTGACCACCGGGATCAGCAGGTTGGCCACGCTCTGCATCATTTTGGTCACGCCCAGCACGTCCGGGCTTTCCAGCGCATAGGTCAGGTACGGCTGGATGAACAGGCTGACCAGCTTGGAACTGAAGTTCGAAATGGCGAACAGGATGGTGTTGCTTACAAGGGTCGAATATTTTTTGTCGTCAGGCAACGGGCAGACCTCCTATCAAACGGCGCGCAGCAGCGCCCTGCGGGCCTTGTAGTCGGGCAAAACGGCGGCCACCGCCGCCCAGAACGCCGGGCTGTGGTCGGGGTGGGCAAAGTGGCAGAATTCGTGCACCACCACATATTCCTGCGCCGGGGCGGGCATGGCGCACAGCCGCCGCGCAAAGGCCAGCGTGCCGGTGCGCAGGCTGCAGGAACCCCAGCGCGTTTCCATATCGCGCACCGCCACCCGCGGCATACGCCCGCCCGGGCAGCTGGCGGCAAACAGAGGGAAATACCGCGCGCACAGCGCCTGCATCTGCGCCAGGGCCGTGGGCTGGGGCGGCAGTTCCAGCGCCCGGCCGGCGGCCCGGCGCGCGGCGGCGCGGCGCACCGCCCCCTGCACCCAGGCCGCGTGCGCGGCCACAAAAGCGTCTATGGCGGCGGCGGGGGCGCCGGGCGGGGCCGATACCGCCACGCTGCCGTCCGCCCGCACGCGCAGGTTAAAGTTGCGCACGCGCCGCCGCACCAGCATATAGGGCACGCCGCCGGCGCAGCGGGCCTGCGGCGCGGCCATGGTCTTGGCAGCCAAAGCCCCGCCCCCTTCCGTTAGTTCATAGTATGGCCCGGGCGGCCCCCGCGCCATTACCGCTATTGTACACGTTTTTGCGCCGCTTGGCAAATCCTGCCGCAATAAAGTATAATAAACGAAAACGGGGAAGGAGGGGGCGTGCCATGCCCACCGAGATACTGGACAACGGCACCCGGGTGTTCACCGCGCCCGGCGCGGGTTTTGGCAGCGACGCGCTGCTGCTGGCCCGCTTTGCGCCGCCGCGCCGCGGCGAAACGGCGCCGGACCGTGGCGGCGGCGGCGACATCGTGGCGCTGTGCGGGCACGCCGCCGGCCACCGCGGCCCCTGCACCGCGCTGGAACTGGACGCGGCGGCGTCGGCTTTGTGCGCGCGGGCCGTGGCGGAAAACGGCCCGGCGGCCGCGCACATCGCCCCGGTATGCGGCGACCTGCGCGCGTTCTGCCTGCCGGGGCCGGAGCGCGGCCGCTACGACCTGGTGGCCTGCAACCCGCCGTACTTCCGCGGCGGCCGCCCCAGCCCGGACGCGCGCCGCGCCGCCGCCCGCCACGAGACCGCCTGCACGCTGGCGGACGTGGCGGCCTGCGCCGCGCGGGCGCTGCGCTACGGCGGGCGGCTGGCGCTGTGCCACCGCCCGGCCGACCTGGCCCGCGTGTGCAGCGTGCTGTGTGCGGCGGGGCTGGAACCCAAGCGCCTGGCCTTTGTGCGCCACGCCCCCGGCGGCGCGCCCTGGCTCTTTTTGCTGGAGGCGCGCCGCGGCGGCCGCCCCGGCCTTACGGTGGAGCCGGACGTGCTGCTTACCGCCGGGGCGGCCCTGTACGGCCCGCATAAAGATTAGGCCGGGGCATGGACGCAGACCACATTCTGTGGTATAATAACTTTGGATTCTACCCGCAAAAAGGAGCAAGCCTATGGACCGTCTGCCCGCACAAGGCCGCCTGCCGGAACTGGACGCGGTGCGCGTGGCGGCCACCGTGCTGATCCTTGCCTACCATTTCATTGCCGAATGCGCCGCCGGCGGCCTGCCGCTGCCCGCCGCCGCGCCCACGCTGGCCGCCTTTGGGGCCGAGACGGGCATCGAGCTGTTCTTCCTGCTCTCCGGCGCAAGCCTTGTGTGGTCGGGCGCCGCGCGGCGCGGGCTGCGCCGGTACTATGCCGGGCGCGCGCTGGCCATCTACCCGCCGTTCTGGGTGGGGTTCGCGGCGCTGTTTTTGTACGGCGAGGTGCTGCACGGCAACAACGCCGCCCTGCCCAAATGGAAGCTGGTGTTTTCGCTCCTGGGGCTGGACGGCTACCTGCTGCCGCTGGGGCCGAACTTTTATAAGATCGGCGAATGGTACCTGGGCTGCCTGCTGGTGCTGTACCTTGTGTTCCCGCTGCTGGCGGCCGCGCAGCGCCGCCGCGCGGCCAATACGGCGGCGGGCGCGGTGCTGACCGTTATCTGGTGCGTGTGGCCGTTCGTCTGCCCCGCCCCGTGGGACGCCGGCCACACCGCCCTGGGCCGGGCGTTCGTGTTCTGGCTGGGGATGCAGCTGCCCGCGCTGCTGCGCGCCCCGCGGCGCAAAACCGCCGTGCTGGCGGCCCTGTACGCCGCCGCGCTGGCGCTGCTGCTGGCCGGCGGGCCGTGGCCGGGGCGGTTCCCCCAGGGCGCGCCGCTGTTTTTGGCGCTTTTGCTGTTCGCGCTGGCGGCGCTGGCCGGCCCGGCGCTGGACCGCCTGCCGGCGGCCGCGGCCGCGGCGCTGGGCTGGCTTTCCAAACAGAGCTACTGTGTGTTTTTGGTCCACCATGTGTTTTTGACCCTGGTGCTGGTGCCGCTGGCCTTGCGCCTGGCTTTGCCGCCGGCGGCGCTGTTTGCGCCGTATGCGGTCCTGTGCTTTGCGATGGGGGCCGTGCTGCGCCTGGTCAGCGCCCCCGTGCGCCGGGGCCTGGCCCGCCTGCTGCGGGCCGCCTGAAAAGCCCCTATTTTTACAAAAAACGGAGTTGTTCGCTCATGCCGCTGTTGAGCCGGGCGGAAACGCAGTTCCTGCGCCGCCACCTGAACCAAGTCTGCCATGTCACGCTGGACCCGGCCGGGCCCGGCGTGGTGCGCATCCACCTGGTGCCCAGCCGCCGCCGCGTGTGGGAAGTCCCCTTTGTCGCCATCCTGAACGGACGGGACATCCTGCCGCTGCGCGTGTCCTGGGCTATTTTGCTGGCCAATTTTATCGAGGCCCTGCACCCCTACGAGGGCCAGGCCCTGGGCGAGGCCGACCGCCGCGCCGCGGCCGACGCCGCCGTGCAGGCCACCGCCGCCGTCTACCGCCGCACCCCGCCCGAACAGATCGCCGCCGACCTGCAATGCATGATGGAGGCGCTGTTCGCCGTGGCCCGCGGCCAGACCCCGGCCCTGCCGGTGCAGCCGATGGACCTGGGCGCGTATGCGCCGCACATGGCCGCGCCGCACCGCATGGACCTGCTGGTCAGCTCGATGGTCAAGGACGGCGCCTGGCACTGCAACCAGAAATGCCTGCACTGCTACGCCGCGCGCCAGCCCTACGGCCAGACCGAGGAGCTGGACACCGACCAGTGGCTGGCCGTGATCCAAAAATGCCGCGCGGCCGGCATCCCGCAGCTGACCTTTACCGGCGGCGAACCCACGCTGCGCCACGACCTGGTCAAGCTGGTGGACGCCGCCCAGTGGTTCGTCACCCGCCTGAACACCAACGGCCGTATGCTTACCCCGGCGCTGTGCCGCGAACTGTACGAGGCCAGCCTGGACAGCGTGCAGGTCACGCTGTACGCCGCCGACGAACAGACCCACAACGCGCTGGTGGGCGCGCCCGGCTTTGCCGATACGGTCGCCGGCATCAAGAACGCGGTGGCCGCCGGGCTGAACGTCAGCGTCAACACGCCGCTGTGCAGCATGAACCGCGACTATGCCGCCACGCTGGAATTTGCCCACGCGCTGGGCGTGCGCTACGCCACCTGCAGCGGGCTGATCCCCGCCGGCGGGGCCGAAAGCACCGCCAGCCGCGCCACCCGCCTAAAACCGGACGAGCTGGAGGCCGTGCTGCGCGCGGCCCTGGGGGTGGCGAACGCCCGCGGCATGGAAATCGATTTCACCAGCCCCGGCTGGCTGCGGGACGACACCCTGCGCGCGCTGGGCCTGCACCAGATCCCGCGCTGCGGGGCGTGCCTGTCCAACATGGCCGTTGCGCCGGACGGCACCGTGCTGCCCTGCCAAAGCTGGCTGTGCGGCCCGGCGCTGGGCCACATCCTGCACCAGCCGTGGCAGCGCATCTGGCAGGGGGCCGCCTGCCGGCGCATCCGCCGCCGCAGCGCCAAAATGCGCCCCGGCTGCCCGCTGGGCCAAACCCCGTTCGGAGAGGAGGGCCAATAATGCCCCAACGCCTACCCCTGCGCCGCGCCGTGCTGCTGTGCGCCGCCGCGGCCGCCGCGCTGCTGCTCTGCCTGGCCGCCGCCTGGCTGACCCCGGCGGGGGCGGACCTGGACCGCATCCGCAGCTATACGGTCACGGTGGACCCGCGCGCCGACGGCAGCGCCGACATCACCTATGACATCGACTGGGAGGTCATCGGCGGTAGCGCCGATGAACCGCTTTCCTGGGTGCGCATCGGCCTGGCCAACGGCGAGGCGGACGGCTTTGAGAACCTAAGCCCCGATACGGTGTCCGACGTGCGCTATATGGACGGCGACGGCGGCTCGTTCGCCCGCGTCACCTTCAAAAAACGCTACTACCCGCCCGACTACGCGGCCGCGTCCGGGCAGGAAAGCCGGGTGCGGTTCGCTTTCCGCGTACACCAGAGCCATTTGTACACGCGGGACGAAAACGGCGGGGCCGTCTATGTGTTCACGCCCGGCTGGTTCAGCGACCTGAGCATCGACCAAATGACGGTGCGCTGGTACGCCGGCGCGGGCACGACCGCCGATACCGACCTTTTGCAGG
>CALWNS010000251.1 GCA_944382805.1 uncultured Gemmiger sp.
CGGGCGCGCTTATACCCGCATTTCCACGCCCTGCGCGCGCAGGTATTGCTTGAGCGTACCGATCTCCAGCTGTTTAGGGTGGAAGAACGAAGCCGCCAGCCCGGCGTCCACGCCGGGGTGGGGCAGGAACAGTTCGGCAAAGTCCGCGGCCTTGCCCGCCCCGCCGGATGCGATGATGGGCACCGGGCAGCGCGCGGCCACGGCGTCCAGCAGTTCCAGGTCAAAGCCGTTCTTTACGCCGTCGGTATCGATGGAGTTCACGACCAGTTCGCCCGCGCCGCGGCGCACGCCGGCCTCCAGCCAGTCCAGCGCGTCCAGGCCGGTGTTTTCGCGCCCGCCCTTGGCAAACAGGCAGAACCGCCCGTCCACGCGCTTGATATCGGCCGAAAGCACCACGCACTGGTCGCCGTAGCGCTGGGCCGCCGCGCTGATCAGCCCCGGGTCGCGGATGGCGCCCGAGTTGACGCTGACCTTATCGGCCCCGCATTTGAGCACGCGGTCAAAGTCCTCCAGCGTGTTGATGCCGCCGCCCGCCGTCAGCGGGATAAAGATCTCGCCGGCCACGCGGCGCAGGATATCGGTAAACAGGCCGCGGCCCTCCACGCTGGCGGTGATGTCGTAAAACACCAGCTCGTCCGCGCCGGCGGCGTTGTAGTAGCGGGCCATTTCGACCGGGTCGGCCAGGTCGCGCAGGCCTTCGAAATTGACCCCCTTGACCACGCGGCCGTCCTTGACGTCCAGGCAGGGGATGATGCGTTTGGTGATCATGGCGGGCCTCCCTCAGGTTTGGTAGCGGCGCACGGCCTCGGCCAGGTCGATGGCGCCGGTGTAGATGGACTGCCCCAGAATGGCCGCGTGGCAGCCCATGGCGGAAAGCGCGGCCAGTTCCTCCAGCCGGGCGATGCCGCCGGAGGCCGTTATGCGCACGCCGGGGATGGCCAGCAGCCGGCGGTAAAGTTCCAGGTTCGTGCCCTGCAGCGTGCCGTCGCGCGAGATGTCGGTGGCAATGACGGCCTGCACGCCGGCCGCGGCGCAGCGGCGGCAGAAATCGATCCCCGGTTCGGGCGTGACTTCGCGCCAGCCGGCCACGGCCACAAAGCCGTCCTTCATGTCCACGCCCACGGCGACGCGCGGGCCGTATTTTTGCGCCATGCGGGCGGCAAAGCCGAAGTCCCGCACCGCGATGGTGCCCAGGATGCAGCGGTCCACCCCCAGGTCCAGGTAGGCGCGCAGGCGCGCTTCGTCCCGGATGCCGCCGCCGACTTCGATGTACAGGTCGGTGCCGGCGGCAATGGCGCGGATGGTCTCAAAGTTGGCGGCCGTGCCGTCTTTGGCGCCGTCCAGATCGACCACGTGCAGGAACTTGGCCCCGGCGGCGCAAAACGCCTGCGCCTGGGCCGCCGGGTCCGGGTTATAGACGGTCATACGGTCGTAATCGCCCTGGTACAGCCGCACGGCGCGGCCGCCGCGCAGATCGATGGCAGGAAACAGATCCATGGTGCGCCCCCTTACAGTTCAATGAACGCCCGCAGCAGCCGCAGGCCGGTATCGCCGGATTTTTCCGGGTGGAACTGCGTGCCGTACACAAGGCCGCGGCGCACCGCGCCGGTCACGGGCAGGCCGTATTCGCTGGTGGCCAGCGTGCTTTCGGCACAGTGCTTGGCGTAGTAGCTGTGGACATAGTAGACGTATTCGCCGTCCCGCACATAGCGCAGCAGCGGGTCCGCCGCGCGGCCGGGGGCAAAGCGCAGCGCGTTCCAGCCGATGTGCGGCACCTTCAGGCCGGCGGCGGGCGGCAGGTCGTCCGCCAGCGGGCAGACTTCGCCGGGGATCAGGCCCAGGCCGGCGTGCTCGCCGTATTCCCAGCTTTTTTCGAACAAAAGCTGCATCCCCAGGCAGATGCCCAGCAGCGGTTTTTGCTGCGCCTGTTCTTTTAGCACCGGCGCCAGGCCGGCGGCGTTCAGTTTGGCCATGGCGTCCCCGAACGCGCCCACGCCGGGCAGCAGGATGTGGCTGGCGGCGCGCAGGTCCGCAGCCCGGCCGGTGACCTGCACCGCAGCCCCCAGGCTGCGCACGCTGGAGGCCAGGCTGAACAGGTTGCCCACGCCGTAGTCAACAATGGCGATCATGGGTCATTCCCCCCTTTGGGTGTTGGCAGAAGCGGTCGTCGTTCCACCGCTGCGGGTCAATTTCCATCTTCCTCCCCCAGCGCTTCGTCCAGGGCGGCGAAGAAGCGCTGCATTTGGGCCGGGGTGCCGATGGTGATGCGCAGCCAGTTTTGGATGCGCGGGGCGGTAAAGCGGCGCACCAGCACGCGGCGGCGGCGCAGGCCCTCCAGCAGGGCGGCGGCGGGGCGCCGCGGGTGGGTGGCAAACAGAAAGTTCGTGGCGGAATCCAGCACCGTGAACCCGCGGGCGCGCAGGCCGGCGGCGGTATCGGCGCGCGTTTGGCAGACGGCCGCCACCGTTTTTTGGAAGTAGGCTTCGTCCTCCATGGCGGCGGCGCCGGCGGCCTCGCTCATGGAGTTGACGTTGTAGGGGCTGTAGCTGAACTTGACGCGGTTCATGTCCGCCACAAGCGCCGGCTGCGCCACGCAGTAGCCCAGCCGCGCGCCGGCCAGGCTGCGGGACTTGGAAAAAGTGCGCACCACCATAAGGTTTTCGTACTTTTGCACCAGCGGCAGGCAGCTGGCCCCCGGCCCGGCAAAATCCACATACGCTTCGTCCACAATAACGACGCTGCCGGGGTTTTGCTGCGCGATGCGCTCGATGGCCGCCGGCGGCGCCAGCAGGCCGGTCGGCGCGTTGGGGTTGGCGATGACGATGGTCCCGCCCAGGCCGTAATACGCCGTTTCGTCCAGGGTAAAGTCCCCCCGCAGCGGCACGACGCGCGCGGGCACGCCCAGCAAATTGCACAAAACGGGGTAGAAGCTGTAGGTGATATCGGCAAAAGCCAGCGGGGTATCGGCGTCGCAGAACGCGCGGATGGCCAGCAGCAGGTTTTCGTCGCTGCCGTTGCCGCACAGCACCCAGTCCGCCGGCACGCCGCAGCGCCGCGCGATGGCGGCGGTGAGCCGCGCTTCGGTCAGGTCGGAATACAGGCGCAGGCCGGCGATGGTCCCGGCCACGGCCGCGGCCACGCCGGGGGCCGGCGGGTAGGGGTTTTCGTTGGCGTTGAGCTTGACAAGGTCGGGCACCGCCGGCTGTTCGCCGGGGGTGTAGGGTTCCAGCGCGGCCAGCGCGGGGGTAAAAAATCGGCTCATGGCATGGCCCTCCCGCCCTTAGTCCTGTTTGTCCTTGCAGCGGATGGTCACGCTGCGGGCGTGGGCGTGCAGGCCCTCGCGTTCGGCAAAATCGGCAATGCGGTCCGCCACGGCCCCCAGCGCGCCGGGCGTATAGTAGATAAAGCTCGACTTTTTAACAAAATCGTCCACGCCCAGCGGGCTGGAAAAGCGGGCCGTGCCGCTGGTGGGCAGCGTGTGGTTGGGGCCGGCAAAGTAATCGCCCAGGGCTTCGGGCACATGGCGGCCCAAAAAGATGCTGCCGGCGTTTTGGATGCGCCCCAGCAGGGCGAACGGGTCGGCGGTGCAGATCTCCAGGTGTTCGGGCGCGATGAGGTTGACCGCCTCGATGGCCTTTTCCAGCGTATCGGTCACTACGATCTTGCCGTTGGCGTCCACGCTTTCGCGCGCGATGGCCGCGCGGGGCAAGGCGGGGATCTGCGCTTCCAGTTCGGCCTGCACGGCCTTGGCCAGGTCCGGGCTGTCGGTGACCAGCACCGGCGTGGCCAGGCGGTCGTGCTCGGCCTGGCTGAGCAGGTCGGCCGCCACCCAGGCGGGGTCGCAGCCGCCGTCCGCCAGCACCAAAATCTCGGAAGGGCCGGCGATCATATCGATGCCCACCTTGCCGAACACCTTGCGCTTGGCGGTGGCCACATAGATGTTGCCGGGGCCGACGATCTTATCGACCGCGGGCACGCTCTGCGTGCCGTAGGCCAGCGCGGCCACGGCCTGCGCGCCGCCGCTTTTTACGATCTTGTCGATGCCGGCCACGGCCGCCGCGGCCAGGATGTTGGCGTTGACCTTGCCGTCCGGCCCGGCGGGGGTGGTCATGACGATCTCGCGCACGCCGGCCACCCGGGCGGGGATGACGTCCATCAAGACGGTGGAGGGGTAGGCCGCCGTGCCGCCCGGCACATAGACGCCCGCGCGCTCGATGGGGGTATACTTTTGCCCCAGCACCACGCCGGGGGTATCGTTGACCAAAAAGTCCTTATGTACCTGGTGTTCGTGGAAGCGGCGGATGTTATCGGCCGCCATGCGCAGGGTGGTGACGAACTCTTCGCCCACGGCGGCAAACGCCTCCTCGATCTCCTGCTTGCTGACCAGCAGGCTGCCCAGCTCGGCGTGGTCGAACTTGCGCGCATAGTCGCGCAGGGCGTCGTCGCCGCGGGCGCGCACATCGGCAATGATGGCGTCCACCGCCGCCTCCACGTCCGCTTCGGCGCGGATGTCGCGGTTCAGGATGTCCTGCGGGGCCACGCTGTCAAAGGAAAGGATACGGATCATACTTCCAGCGCCTCCTTCATTTTGGCGACCAGCTCGCTGAGCTGGGGGTATTTGAACTTATAGCTGGCGCGGTTGGCGATGAGCCGCGCCGAGATGGGCATGAATTCCTCCAGCACCGCAAGGTCGTTTTCCCGCAAAGTGGCGCCGGTCTCGACAATATCCACGATCACGTCCGAAAGGCCCAGGATCGGCGCCAGTTCGATGGAGCCGTTGAGCTGCACGATGCTGATGTCGCGGCCGCGCGCCTCGTAGTGTTCGCGCGCGATGTTCACGAACTTGGTTGCCACGCGCAGCGCGCGGCTTTCGTCGTCGGCAAAGTTTTTGGGGCCGGCCACGCACATCCGGCAGCGGCCCAGGCCGGTGTCCATCAGCTCGTACACATCGGCCCCCGATTCGGCCAGGATATCCTTGCCCACGATGCCCAGGTCGGCCGCGCCGTGCTCGACATAGATGGCCACGTCGCTGGGCTTGACCAGGAAGTAGCGCACGCGGGTGGCGGCGTTTTCCACCACCAGTTTGCGGCTGTCGTTGTAGTTTTCGCCCGCGCCGTAGCCCGCGCGCGCCAGCAGGCCGTAGGCTTTGTCGCCCAAACGGCCCTTGGGCAGCGCGATGTTGAGCCAGCCGGCGCTTTGGGCGGCGGTCTCGGCGTCCGGCAGGCGTTCCAGCTCGTCCAGGTACAAGGCAAAGCCCAGCGCGCAGGCCCCGCGGGTAAAGCGGCGGGCCAGCAGGTCGTAGCGCCCGCCCTTGAGCACCGGGCGCGGCGCGCCGGCCAGGTAGCCGCTGAACACCAGGCCGTTAGAGTATTCCATATCGCCGGCCAGGCTCAGGTCCAGGCGCACTTCGCACACTTCCTCGCCCAGTTCGGCGTACAGGGCTTCCAGCTCGTCCAGCGCCACGGCTTGCGCCGGGGTGGGGCCGCGGCGGCGGGCGGCGGCCAGCACCTGCTCGGCGGGGCCGTGCAGCGTGAGCAGGGCGCACAGCGCCTCCCCCGCCAGGGGGTCCAGGCCGGCGGCGCGGGCGGCGTCGCGCAGTTCGTGGGCACTGCGCTCGCGCAGCAGCGCCAGCAGGCGCGGGCGGGCGGCGGCGGGCACCTCCAGCGCGTCCAGCAGGCCGGCCAGGTAGCCCATGTGGCCCAGTTCCAGCAGCGTGTTTTCGCCGGCGGCGGCCAGGCTGCGCGCGGCCAGGCGCACG
>CALWNS010000252.1 GCA_944382805.1 uncultured Gemmiger sp.
CTTGGAGCCGTAGTAGCCTTTCGCCAGTTTGAGGGTCTTGGTGCGACGCTTGTGCGTCATGGTAGCGCCTTTGATACGAGCCATGGTATTTTATCTCCTTTATACAGTCATTCTCTTGCCAAAAAACAGGGCGTGCTTATTTGCCGTAGGGCAGCATCCGGCGGACGGTGGCCTCGTTGCTCTGGTCCACATAGTGGTTCATGCGCAGGCCGCGGGTCAGCTTGGTGGTCTTTTTGGTCAGGATATGACGGCGTTTGGACGCATTGCGCTTGATCTTGCCGGTACCGGTCATCTTAAAGCGCTTTTTGGCGCCGGAGCAGGTCTTGAGTTTCAGCTTTGCCATTTTGTTTTCCTCCTAAAGAAGTTCAGTTTACTTGTTGGGCGCGGGCGACATGAACATCATCATGCTGCGGCCTTCGAGCTTGGGCTGTTTATCGACAACGCCCTTGCCCGCAAGCGCTTCGGCGAAACGGTGATGCACGTCAAGGCCCAGGTTGGTGTGCGCCATCTCGCGGCCGCGGAACCGGATGGAGACCTTGAGCTTGTGGCCCTGGGCCAGGAACTTGGCCGCCTGGTTGACCTTGGTGTTGAAGTCGTTGGTGTCGATGTTGAGCGACAGGCGGATCTCCTTGACTTCCACGACCTTCTGGTTCTTTTTGGCCTCTTTTTCCCGCTTTTGCATTTCAAAGCGGTACTTGCAGTAGTCCAGGATCTTGCAGACGGGCGGTTTGGCCTGGGGGGCCACCTTGACCAGGTCCAGGTCCTGGTCCATGGCCATGCGCAGCGCGTCGCGCGGGGACATGATGCCCATCTGGGAGCCGTCGGCCCCGATCAGGCGGATCTCCTTGTCGCGGATGCGCTCGTTGATCTCCAGTTCTTTGGAATTGCTGCTGGCGATTGGAATACACCTCCCAAAAAGTTTGTAGATAGATAGAAAAAGCGGCTGCCGAAAAAAGCAGCCGCCGTACAAGACCATCCGCGCCAAAGCCGGCGCGCCGCGCGCACCCCTTTGGCTGTGTATGACCCGGGGCGTTCGCGCCCGCAAGGTGAACGGCGGCAGGCAGCTGCGCAAGGGCAGGCTGCAGGCCGGACGCTGCTTTTTTTACAGCAGCTATCATACCACGCCCCCGCCGCGTTGTCAAGCGCCTTTTTGCGCCGCGCGGCCAAAAAAGCCGCCCGGCAAAATCTTTTTTATAAAAATATAGCCAACCGGTGCGGAATATGCTATTATTATAAGCTGTAATGCTGCGCGCACGCGCAGGCAAAGAGAGGATGGCACGGTTATGAACAAGACAGGACCGATCCGGCTGGCGCTGTTTTTTGGCGGCGTTTCCAGCGAGCACGAGGTCAGCCGCGTTTCGGCGGCGGCCTGGCTGCAGGCGCTGCAGCAGCCGCCCTGCGCCGATAAGTACGAAGTCACGGCGGTGGGCATCACCAAGCGCGGGTGCTGGCTGCGCTACGCCGGCCCGGCGCAGAAAGTGGCCGACGGCAGCTGGGAACAGGACGCCGCCGCGCTGACGCCCTGCGTGTTCAGCCCCGACCGCAGCCACCACGGGCTGCTGCTGCTCGGCAAAGGCGGGCCGCGCGTGCTGCCGGTGGACGTGGCCGTGCCCATCCTGCACGGCAAAAACGGCGAGGACGGCACCATCCAGGGCCTGTTTGCCCTGGCCGGCGTGCCGTTTGTGGGCTGCGGCGTGCTGGCCAGCGCCGTGTGCATGGACAAGGCGGCGGCCAACACGGTGATGGACGCCGCCGGCGTACCGCACTGCGCCTGGCGCAGCGCCGCGCGCTGGGAGCTGGAATCCGACCCGGAGGGCGTGTGCCGCCGGCTGGAGGAAGCGCTGCCCTACCCCATTTTTGTCAAGCCGGCCAACGCCGGGTCCAGCGTGGGCATCAGCAAGGCGAAAAACCGCGCCGAGCTGCGCGCCGCCATCGACACCGCGCTGGCCGAGGACGACAAGGTCGTGTTTGAGGAGTTCGTGGACGGCCAGGAGGTGGAATGCGCGGCCATCGGCAACCCGGACGACCCCGGCAGCGTGTTTGTGACCCGCCCGGGCGAGATTTTGGCCGGCGCGGAGTTTTATACCTACGACGACAAATACAAAAACGGCGTTTCGCAGGTGCTGATCCCCGCCCGCCTGAGCGAGGAAAAGCTGGACGAAGTGCGCGACACCGCCCGCAAAGCCTACCTGGCGCTGGGCTGCGCGGGGCTTTCGCGCTGCGACTTTTTTGTGGAGCGCCGCACCGGCCGCGTGCTGTGCAACGAGCTGAACACGCTGCCGGGCTTTACGGCCATCAGTATGTACCCCAAGCTGATGGAACGCGAGGGGCTGAGCTTTTCGGCCCTGGCCGACCGGCTGATCGAACTGGCGCTGCGCAGGCGGAAAGGGGCGTATTGATGGATACACGGCCCATCGGTGTGTTTGACAGCGGCCTGGGCGGTCTGACCGCCGTGCGCCAGCTGCGCCGGGTGCTGCCCGGCGAGGACATCATCTATTTTGGCGATACCGGCCGCGTGCCCTACGGCAGCCGCGGGCGGCAGACCATTTTGCAGTATACGCGGCAGGATATCCGCTTTCTGCTTTCCAAAAACGTCAAGTTTTTGATGGCGGCCTGCGGCACCGTTTCTTCGACCTACCCCACGGCCGAAGCCGCGCAGCTGCCGGTGCCCTATACCGGCGTGGTGGGCGCGGCGGCCCGCAAAGCGGCCGCCGCCACCCGCAACGGGCGCATCGGGGTGATCGGCACGGCGGCCACCATCCGCAGCGGCAGCTATGCGGCCGTGCTGCGGGAGCTGCTGCCCGCCGTACAGATCACCGCCCGCGCCTGCCCGCTGTTCGTGCCGCTGGTGGAAAACGGGCGCGTGGAGCCGGGCGACCCCATCACCACGCCGGCCATAGACCTGTACCTGCGCGAAGTGCGCGAGGCCGGCGTGGACACGCTGATCCTGGGCTGCACGCACTACCCGCTGCTCAAGCGGCTGATCGGCGAATATATGGGCGAGGCGGTCACGCTGATCGACCCCGGCAAGGTGACCGCCATCGAGACGGCGGCCGCCCTTACGGACCTGGGGCTGGAAAGCGGCCGCGCCGCCGGGGGCACGGCCCGCTATTATGTGAGCGATACGCCCGAGACTTTTGCCGAGCTGGAAACGCTGTTTTTGGGCGAGTACGCCGGCGGCCCGGTGGAACAGATCGCGATCGAAAATTATTAAAAAGGATGGCCACCGATGGAGGAAAAATATCTGATCACCATAAAGGGCACGATGGAGCAAAACGGCGAGCAGGACAGCGTGGAGCTGATGACCCGCGGCAAGTTCACCCGGCGCAACGGCTCTTACTACATTGCCTACGCCGAGACCGCGGCCACCGGCTACGACGGCTGCACCACCACCGTCAAGCTGAACGCCGACGCCAGCCAGGTCACCATGACCCGCTTTGGCAAGGTGCCCAGCCAGCTGGTGATCGAAAAGGGCGTGCGGCATATCTGCCACTACGAGACCGGGTTCGGTTCGGTCTCGCTGGGCGTGGCTGCCGATGTGATCGACCCGGAACTGACCGAGGACGGCGGCCGCCTGCGGTTCAGCTATACGCTGGATTCCGGCGGCGAGAATTTCATCAGCCGCAACCTGGTGGACATCCGGGTGGAGCCGCTGCCCGAAGCGCCGCGCGTCTGACCCCCTGACCGGCATAGAATTTTACGGAGGAACGCTATGAATTACCACCACTACAACCCGCGCCAGGCCGCGCTGGCCGAAGCCCGCGCCCTGCTGGAAAAAGCCGCTGCCGCCGCCATGGCCGCCGGCGCGCTGCCCGAAGCCGAGCTGCCCGCCTTTATCGTGGAGATCCCGGCCGACGTAAAGAACGGCGACGTGGCCGCCAACCTGGCCATGGCCGGCGCGCGGGTGTTCCGCAAAGCGCCGCGCCAGATCGCCGAGGCCATCGTGGGCGCGCTGGATCTGACCGGCAGCCTGTTCGAGCGCGCCGAGATCGCCGGCCCGGGCTTTATCAACCTGTTTTTGGGCAGCGGCTGGTTCACCGGCGTGCTGCGCGCCGCCTGCAGCGAAAGCGACTACGGCCGCACCGACGGCGGAGCCGGCAAGCGCTATAACGTAGAGTTCGTTTCGGCCAACCCCACCGGCCCCATGCACATGGGCAACGCGCGCGGCGGCGCGCTGGGCGACTGCCTGGCCGCCTGCCTGGACTGGGCCGGCTACGAGGTCACGCGCGAATTTTACATCAACGACGCGGGCAACCAGATCGAGAAGTTCGGCAAGAGCCTGGCCGTGCGCTACTTGCAGCTGTATAAGGGCGAGGAGGCCTGCCCCCTGCCGGCCGAGTGCTACCAGGGCGCGGACATCGTGGCCCACGCCAAGAACTTTGCCGCCGAACACGGCGACGCCTATGTGGACGGCGATTTTGAGCAGCTGAAAAAGGATATCACCGCCTTTGCCCTGCCCCAAAACATCGAGGGTTTGCAGCGCGACCTGGGCAAATACCGCATCCGGTACGACGTGTGGTTCCACGAAAGCGACCTGCACGCCGCCGGCGCGGTGCAGGCCGTGGTGGACAAGCTGCTGCAAAGCGGCGCGTGCTACAAGGCCGAGGACGGCGCCATCATGTACCGCAGCGCCCAGTACGCGGCCAAGTACGGCGTGGTGAACAAGAAAAAGACCGACAGCGGCGAGGAGGAGGCCAAGGACGAGGTGCTGGTGCGCGCCAACGGCATCCCCACCTATTTTGCCGCCGATATCGCCTACCACTACAACAAACTGGCCGTGCGCGGGTTCGACAAGGCCATCGACGTGTGGGGCGCCGACCACCACGGCCATGTGGCCCGCATGAAGGGCGCCATGGACGCCGTGGGCCTGGACGGCAGCCGGCTGGACGTGGTGCTGATGCAGATGGTCAACCTGATGCGGGACGGCAAGCCCGTGCGTATGTCCAAGCGCACCGGCAAGGCCATCACGCTGACCGACCTGCTGGACGAAGTGCCCATCGATTCGGCCCGCTTCTTCTTTAATATGCGGGAAAGTTCCTCCACGCTGGACTTTGACCTGGATCTGGCCGTGCGCAGCGACAGTGAAAACCCCGTGTATTATGTGCAGTACGCGCACGCGCGCATCTGCTCGCTGCTGAAAAAGCTGGACGCCGCCGGCATCGCCTTTGCCGGCCCCGAGGCGGTGGACGCCGCCGTGCTGACCGACGCGAGCGAACAGGCGCTGATCCGCCTGCTGGCGGCCTTCCCGGCCGAGATCGCCGCCGCGGCCGAGCGCTACGACCCCGCGCGCATCACCCGCTTTGTCATCGACCTGGCCACCGCCTTCCACCGCTTTTACAACGCCTGCCGCATCCTGGAGGCCGAGGGCGCCGTGCGCGAAGGGCGCATTGCGCTGTGCCTGGCCGTGCGCGGCGTGATCCGCAACGTGCTGACCATGTTCAAGATCGAAGCGCCGGAGACGATGTAAGCCCCTGCGCAGCAAGAGCCTGTCCGCCATAAGCGGACAGGCTCTTTTTTCTGTATGGGGCGGCGCTTTCGGCAAAGTGGGGGTTACGGCGGAGAACCCCGGCCCACGCGCGCGCAAAAGGGCGGTTTTGGGCCGTTTTTGCCGTATAGGTACACCGTACAAATTGATTATACCATATGTGTCAATGTAAAATCCAGTCTTTACCATGCACAAATATTTCCCCCAAGCTTTGGCGGTTCTGCGAATAGACAGCCGGGGCCGGCCGTGGTATAGTATAGTCACAGAAAGAAAAGCGCCGGAGATAAGGAACCTGAAGGAAGTTCCAAGGCAGCCACTTTCAAAAGAACCGAAGCGGCACAGCAAGGCAGAAAGATCGCTTTCTAAAGCAAGTTATCTCACCAAAAGCTTTTGAACCGTTTACCCTAAAAAAGTAAGCAGAACAAAAGCAAGAGGTAATTTTAGAAAGGACGTTTTTCTAACCAAAGCTGAAAGGCCAACGGTAAACTTGAAAGACGTGCAAAGGCTCTAGGCCGGCGGGATTCGTAAGAAAGGAGGCTCAGACCCATGGTAAACTTTAAAGATCCCATTCATCACCGGCGGGCCTGGGCCTGCTGAAAAAAACGAACCACATTGACAGCCGCAGGTCATTACCTGTAAAAAAGTTATAAAAAGCGATGTTGGGTTCGTAGAATAAACTCAGCAGACCCAGGACCCGTCAAAGTTAGGTCCAGCGTTTCAGATAGATCACCGTTAGAGAGCGAAGTTAGAAACCGTACCGCCCGAAACAAAGGTACCCGGAGGTCTACCGGGGCCGCAAAAGTAAGCAAAAGTTTTTTAAGGAATGAAAAACCAGCAGGTTTTTCAAAACGAACTTAAAAATCAACCGCTGAAAATGTTCCGAGTTTATGGTTCGGCCATAGCTGAAAAAGGTAACTACAGATTTCCGGTGGGTTCCCACCCAAATATGGATATCCGTACAAGCACCGAAACTTTCTATCGATCATCAGGAGATACGCCAATGTACAGGTAGTAAAGAGGTTTATCCTCTGGCATCAGACCCCATCCCCCGCACAGTTCCGTTCGATCCCAAGCGTAGTCCCGAATCTTCTGCAAGCAAAACCCACAGGCAGCCAAACAAAATCAGATCGTACCCCATAGGTTATATGGAAGCACCGCATAACGAAGGTTATGGCCGAACGCATATAACAAAAGATGGCAGCCGAAATGAAATTGAATGGTACAGCAAAACGGCAGCAATGCCAGGTTGCGCAACCTGATGGCACAACTTCTTTCCCACAAAGCAGAATTCCGGTAAGACAAATCCAAACGCTATGATCCCAGACGGAAAGGTTAAAGTTCGATCGCAAAAGCAAATGCGGGCTGTTCCTTGAAAAGCAAGCAGATAAACGCGAAACGCCTAGCTGCCAGGCAGCGCAGGGTTCCTAAGGTTTATCAAAGAGGAAAGCCGGCAAACCGAACAGATAAAAGTGGGTATGAGGCTATGACTCCAATCAAGCAGCATCGCCCCGGCGCATGAACAAAAAAGTTTCATGTGCCGGGGCTTTCTTTTGCCTTGCCGCGCCCGGCCCGGCCCAGGAGGGCGGCGCGGGGAGCCGGGCCCGTGCCGGGGAACGGCCGCCGGGGGGACACCCGGCCCCGGGGGGACAGCACGGGGAGCCGGGCCGGGCCGGGGGACGCGCAGCCCGGGGGACGCACAGCCGTTCGGGGCGGCAGGCGGCGGGGCACGGCGAACAAAAAAGTTGATAAGGCATGAATATAATGGTATAATCAGCTAAGCAGTGATCGCAGCCGGCCGGGCCGGCTTTCTTTCTTGCCATACAAACGTGGGAGGTGCGCCGATGCCGGACAAAACCAAAAAGCCGGTGCTGGGCATTTTGGGCGGGCTGGGGCCTGCGGCCAGCTGCTATTTATACCAGATGCTGATCGAGCACACCCCCGCCGCGCGCGACCAGGACCACATCGACCTGGTGCTTTCCTCCCGCGCCTCCACGCCCGACCGCACCGCGTTCATTTTGGGCCAGAGCCAAGAGGATCCCTTTGACGTGATGGAGCAGGACGGGCGCAGCCTGGTGGCCTATGGCGCCACGGTGCTGGCCATCCCCTGCAATACGGCGCACTATTTTTACGACCGCCTGGCCGCCGCGCTGCCCGTGCCGGTGCTGAATATGCCGGAACTGACGGTCAGCGAGGCCAAGGCCGCCGGCTGCCGCAAGCTGGGCGTTCTGGCCACCGACGGCACGCTGCTGGCCGGCACCTACCAGCTGATGTGCGAGCGTGCGGGCCTGGCCTGGGCCGTGCCGGGCAAAACCGCCCAGGCCGGGGTCATGTCCGTCATCTACGACCAGATCAAGCAGGGCCGCCGGGCAGACAAAGCGCTGTGGCAGGCGGCGGTGGACGACCTGAAGGCGCAGGGCTGCGACCGCGCCGTGCTGGGCTGCACCGAGCTGAGCCTGGTCAAGCGGGACGAGGGGCTGGGCAGCTTTTTTATCGACAGCACCGAGGTGCTGTGCCGCCACGCGCTGCTGGCCTGCGGCGTGCAGCCGGTCGGTTTTTGAGGCGGGCGCAGGTTTTGCTTGACAGGCGCGGCGCAGGCCGGTATACTGGATACATGATGCTGTAACGGGGAAAGGAGCGTGCCGTCATGAAGTTTGAACGCCGTGATGGGATGCGTATGCGCGGCCGGCTTCGGCAGCCCGCGCCTGCTTTCCCCTGCCCGCAAAGGGCGTAAGACGGAAGCAACCGCGGCAGGGCGCCGAACGCGCCGCTGCCGCTTTTGTTTTTTGTCCGGCACAAACCCAAACAAACCGCCAGCAAAGGAGTGGGAGGCAACCATGGACAGCAAAAAGACGTTTTACATCACGACCCCCATCTACTACCCCAGCGACAAGCTGCACATCGGCCACAGCTATACGACCGTGGCCTGCGACGCCATCGCCCGCTATAAGCGCGCCAAGGGGTTCGATGTGATGTTTTTGACCGGCACCGACGAGCACGGCCAAAAGATCCAGGACAAAGCCGCCGCCAAGGGCGTGACGCCCAAGGCGTATGTGGACGACATTGTGGCCACGGTCAAGGACCTGTGGAAGGTGATGGACGTTTCTTACGACCGGTTCATCCGCACGACCGACGACTACCATGTCAAGAGCGTACAGGCCATCTTTACCCGGCTGTACGAGAAGGGCGACATCTACAAGGGCACCTATAAGGGGATGTACTGCAAGCCGTGCGAGAGCTTTTGGACCGAAGCGCAGCTGAAGGACGGCTGCTGCCCCGACTGCGGCGGCCCCGTGTACGAAGCCGAGGAGGAGGCCTACTTCTTTAAGACCGGCAAGTACGCCGACCGCCTGCTGCAATATTACGAGGACCACCCCGACTTCATCCAGCCGGCCACCCGCAAGAACGAGATGATCGCCTTTATCAAGCAAGGCCTGCAGGATACCTGCGTGTCCCGCACCAGCGTGAGCTGGGGCATCCCTGTGCCATTCGACCCCAAGCACACCATCTATGTGTGGATCGACGCGCTTTCGAACTATATCACGGCGCTGGGCTACGGCAACGATACCTACGGCGACTACGACAAATACTGGCCCGCCGACCTGCACATGGTGGGCAAGGAGATCCTGCGCTTCCACACCATCATCTGGCCGGCCATGCTGATGGCGCTGGACCTGCCGCTGCCCAAAAAAGTTTTCGGCCACGGCTGGCTGCTGCTGGGCGGCGGCAAGATGAGCAAATCCAAGGGCAACGTGGTGGACCCGGTGCAGCTGTGCAGCCGCTACGGCGTGGACGCGGTGCGCTACTTCCTGCTGCGGGAGGTGCCGTTCGGCAACGACGGCGCGTTCACCAACGAAGCGCTGATCAACCGCATCAACACCGACCTGGCCAACGACCTGGGCAACCTGCTTTCCCGCACGGTGGCCATGTGCGAAAAATACTTTGGCGGCACGGTGGCCAACGCCCCCATTGACGAGGCGCTGGCCGGCCTGATGGCCGACCTGCCCGCCCGCGTGGACGCCGACATGGAAGCGCTGGATATGCCGCAGGCGCTGACCAACATTTTTGAGCTGGTGCAGCGCGCCAACAAGTACATTGACGAGACGGCTCCCTGGGTGCTGGCCAAAAACGAGGCCGACAAACCGCGGCTGAACCAGGTGCTGTTCAACCTGTGCAGCGCGCTGGAGCTGACCGCCGCGCTGCTGCAGCCCTACCTGCCCAACACCGCGCCCAAGATGGCCGAACAGCTGGGCGTGGACGCGGCCGAGCTGCACGCCCTGCTGCGCGAGGAGACGGCCGGCGTGATCCGCAGCGGCTACACCGTACACAAGGGCGAAGCGCTGTTCCCGCGCATCGATGTGGCCAAGGAGATCGCCTACCTGGAGGCCGAGGACGCCAAGCGCAAGGCCGCGGCCGAAGCCGCCGCAGCCCCCGCGCCGGAGGAGCCGGCAGCCGCCGAGATCACCGACCACGAAGCCGAGATCGACTACGACGCTTTCAGCAAAGTGGAGATGCGCGTGGGCCTGGTGCGCGCGTGCGAAGCGATGAAGGAGAGCAAAAAGCTGCTGCACCTGACCGTGTTTGACGGCGAGCGCGAGCGCTGCATCCTTTCCGGCATTGCCAAGTGGTACAAGCCGGAGGACCTGATCGGCAAGCGGGTGCCCATTGTGGCCAACCTGGCCCCGCGCCCGATGATGAAGGGCAAGTACGTGAGCGAGGGCATGATCCTGGCGGCCGACACGGCCGACGGCGGCTGCTCCATCGCCTTCTTTAACGACGATGTGCCGGTCGGTATGCGCATCCACTGACGGGCGGCAGGCCTATGCAGAATATTTTTGACACCCACGCGCATTATGCCTCCCGCCAGTTCGACGCCGACCGCGCCGAACTGCTGGGCCGGGCGCTGCCGGCCGGCGGCGTGGCCGGCGTGCTGGAATGCGCCACCCATTCGGGCGACTGCGCCGCCGTGCTGGAACTGGCGCACACCTACCCTTATATCCGCGCGGCGCTGGGCATCCACCCGGAAAGCCTGGGCGACGCGCGCGCCGCCACCGTGGCCGTGTACGGCGGCGACTGGCGCGCCGAGCTGGCCGCCATGCGCCCGCTGTTCGAGGACCCGGCCGTGGCGGCGGTGGGCGAGATCGGGCTGGACCACCACTGGCCGCTGCCGGCGCAGGAGCAGTACGACCTGTTCGAAGCGCAGCTGCGGCTGGCCGCCGATCTGGGGCTGCCCGTTTCGGTCCACGACCGCGAAGCCCACGCCGAAGTATACGAGCTGCTGCGCCGCTACAAGCCGCGCGGCGTGCTGCACTGCTACAGCGGCAGCGCCGAGGACGCCGCCTGGCTGACCGCCCAGGGCCTGTGCCTGGGCTT
>CALWNS010000253.1 GCA_944382805.1 uncultured Gemmiger sp.
CGATCAGGCTCTGCCCCGGCTCCAACTCCACTTCGGCCAGCGGCGGGTAGGCTTTGTCCACACCGCGCACGCCGGCCGTCCAGCGCGTACCGTCCGCCTTCCGGCCAATGGCCCGCACGCTGCCCCCGGCGTTGAGCAGGGCGCTTTCCAGCCCGCGGGCCTCGGCCGCCTGGGCGGCGCGCTCCAGCGCCCAGCCCTTGGCAACGGCCCCCACGTCCAGTTGGAGCCGCGGGTCGGAAAAATACACGGTGCCGGCCTGCGCGTTCAGCACAAGGTCGTTTACATCCATGTGGGCGGCAGCTTCGTTTAGCGCGGCGGCATCCGGCAGCAGGGCGCGCAGTTTGCCATCGCCGGCAGCGCTCTCGCCGGTGGCCGCCTGCGCGGCCTGGATGGCTTCGCGCGCATCGTGCCACAGCGCCAGCACGCTGCCCGCGGCAATGTTGCAGGCCCCTTGTGTTGCGGTATAGGCCTCTTTGCCAAATTGCAGCAGCGCCATCAGGTCGGCGTCAACGGTTACCGGGCCTTGCGCCGCCCGCGCGTTGACATCGGCCAGATTGGTCACGCCTTCGTAGTGTTCGTAAATATCAAACAGCCGGTGGTAATGCAGAAGGTCCGCGTGCAGCGCGTCCATCTGGGCCTGCCACTCGGCTTCGCCGGCGGCGTAGCCGGTCACGGTGGTCACGGTGTCAAACAGATCCCACCAGGTCTCGCTGTACAGCTGCGGCTGTGTTCGGTCCCGGTACCAGCTGACCGCGAAAACAGCGGCCAAAGCCAGCGCGGCCAACCCGGCCGCCGGGCGGCGGCTCACCCCTGTCCCCCCAGTGCGCTGTGTTCGCGCGCAAGTTCGTTCAGCAGTTCCGCCAACGTCCAGTCCCGGCTTGTGGGGGTGACCATGGCACGCAGCGGGATGTTGGCGCCGCCGCGCTGCAGCTGTTCCAAAAATTGCGCCAGGCTGCCGTCATCCTGGCGCAGGCCGCTGACGATGAGCGCCGGCAGGGCGGGCGCGCTCACGCCCAGCGGCGCGGCCTTGCCCGGCCGCCCGGCGCACAACGCCCCTACGCGGGCGCCCAGGTCCTGCACCCCCACGGCCCGCAGCCGCAGGCGGAAGCGCCGGGCCGCCAGTTCCAGCGCGCCGTAGCCGGGCGTGCCGGGGCCTACCCGCCAAAGCAGCGCGCAGCGCGGCTCCGCCGATACATACGCCTTCATTGTAAGCCTCCCTTACAAGAAAAGCAGGGCATTTCTGCCCTGCCATGGCCCGGCCTTACAGGTCGGGGTGATATTCTTTACACGTGCATTTTTTCCATTTCAGGCCGCTGCCGCAGGGACAGGGGTCGTTGCGGCCGATCTTCTGCACACGCACCGGGGCGCTTCCTTTGGCGCCGGGGCGCGCCGGGGCGCCTTCGCCGGTCGGCTGCCCGACCTGTTCGCGCTTGGGCTGTACTTCGGGGCGGCGCACCTCGATGGTCAGCAGCATATGCACGGCATCCTCGCGGATGTTGCCCACCATCTCGTCAAACATCTGGAAGCCTTCCACACGGTATTCGGTAACGGGGTCGTGCTGGCCGTAGCCGCGCAGGCCCATGCCCTGCTTGAGCTGGTCCATGTTGTCGATATGGTCCATCCACTTGGCGTCCACGTTGCGCAGCAGGCAGATGCGTTCCAGTTCGCGCATCATGGGGGCGCCATATTTCTTTTCCTTGGCCTCCAGGATATGCATCCCGCGCTCGTACAGCGTATTGGCCACATCCTCGCGGGTGATGCCGTTGAGCTGCTCGGTCGTATAGTTAAAGTCGGTCGGCAGGCACAGCCAGTTCATGTAATGGCGGCGCAGGGCGGCAAAGTCCCAATCGTCGGCCGATTCACCGCTCAGGAACGACTGGCAGGTCTCGTCGATGGACTGGCGCAGCATCTCGTGCAGCTTGTCGGAAATGTCCTCGCCGTTGAGCACCTGCTGGCGCTGCTTGTAGATGATCTCGCGCTGCTGGTTCATCACATCGTCATACTGCAAGACCTGCTTGCGGATGGCAAAGTTGGAGGCTTCCAGCTTTTTCTGCGCGCTTTCGATGGTGTTGGTGATGAGCTTGTTCTCGATGGGCACATCGTCCTCCAACCCCAGCGTATTCATCAGGTTCTGTACGCGCTCGCCGCCAAAGATGCGCATCAGGTCGTCTTCCAGGCTCAGGAAAAAGCGCGAAGCGCCCGGGTCGCCCTGGCGGCCGGCGCGGCCGCGCAGCTGGTTGTCGATGCGGCGGCTCTCGTGCCGCTCGGTGCCGATGATGAACAGGCCGCCGGCCGCGCGCACGGTCTCGGCTTCGGCCTTGACTTCCGGCTCATATTCCGCCGTAAGCTCCGCAAAGCGGCGGCGGGCTTCCAGGATCTGCCTATCCGCCGTCTCGGCGTGGCCGTCCGCTTCGTTCAGCAGTTCGTCCAGGCGCACGGTGTAGTCCACCGGTGCCGGTTTTTCCGGCAGCGGCTCGCCGGCGGCCTTGGCGGCGATGCGCGCCTGCTTGTATGCGGCTTCCGCCTCCTCCTGCTCCTTTTGCAGGTCCCGTTCCAGTTCGCGGCGCAGGGTGGCCTTGGCCATATAGGTCACGTTGCCGCCCAGCATGATGTCGGTGCCGCGGCCCGCCATGTTGGTGGCGATGGTCACCGCGCCCTTTTTGCCGGCCTGGGCCACGATCTCGGCTTCGCGTTCGTGGTGCTTGGCGTTGAGCACATTGTGCGCGATGCCGCGCGCCTTGAGCATACGGGACAGCGTTTCGCTCTTTTCCACGCTCACGGTGCCGACCAGCACGGGCTGGCCTTTTTCGTGGCATTCTGCGATCTGCGCGATCACGGCATCGTACTTGCCCTTTACCGATTTGTACACGCTGTCCGGCAGGTCTTTGCGCGCGCGCGGCTTGTTGGTGGGTACACTGACGATCTGCAGGCCATAGATCTCGCTGAATTCGTCCGCTTCGGTCGAAGCCGTACCGGTCATGCCGGCCAGCTTTTTATACATACGGAAATAATTCTGGAAGGTGATGGTGGCCAGCGTCTTGCTTTCGGCCGCCACGTTCACGCCCTCTTTGGCCTCGATGGCCTGGTGCAGGCCGTCGTTGTAGCGGCGGCCGTACATCAGGCGGCCGGTGAACTCGTCGACGATGATGACCTCGCCGTCCTTGACGATGTAGTCGGTATCGCGGTGCATCACGCCGCGCGCCTTGATGGCCTGGTCGATGTAATGCCGCAGCGTCATGTTGTCGGCGTCGGAAAGGTTCTCCACGCCGAACCAGGTCTCGGCCTTGCGCACGCCGCTTTCGGTCAGGGAGCAGCTCTTATGCTTTTCGTCCACCACATAGTCGCCGTCCACCTGTTCTTCGGCCGCGACCTTGTCGTCCAGTTCCACAATGACAGATTTTTTCAGCGTGCGGGCGAACTCGTCGGCCCGCTTGTACATCACGCTGGAATCTTCGCCCCTGCCGGAGATGATCAGCGGCGTGCGGGCTTCGTCGATCAGGATGGAGTCCACCTCGTCCACAATGGCGTATGCGTGGCCGCGCTGCACCATATTGGCCTTGTAGACCACCATGTTGTCGCGCAGGTAGTCAAAACCGAATTCGTTGTTGGTGCCGTAGGTAACGTCCGCCTGGTAGGCCTTTTTGCGCTCGGCCGGCGTGACGGAATGGACCACCAGGCCCACGCTCAGCCCCAGGAAACGGTATACCTTACCCATCCACTCGCTGTCGCGCTTGGCCAGGTAGTCGTTGACCGTCACCACATGGACACCTTCGCCGGTCAGCGCGTTCAGGTACACCGGCATGGTGGCCACCAGCGTTTTGCCTTCGCCGGTCTGCATTTCCGCAATGCAGGCGTGGTGCAGAACAATGCCGCCGATGACCTGCACCGGGTAAGGCTTAAGGCCAAGCACGCGCCAGTCCGCTTCGCGGCAGACGGCAAACGCTTCGGGCAGGATATCGTCGAGCGTGGCGCCGTTTTTCAGTTTTTCTTTCAGTTCCGGCGTTTTGGCCTGCAGCTCGGCGTCCGTCAGCTTTTGCATGGCCGGTTCCAGCGCCAGGACCTTGTCGGCGATCGGGCGGATGCGCTTGAGTTCTTTGTCGGAAAAAGTTCCGAACAGCTTTTCCATAAATGACATAGACAAAAACCCCTGTTTTCTGCCGCCGCGGCGGCGCGTGCGTTTGGTCTATCTGCCTGTTGATAACATAGAAAGATACACTTAAATATAATACACCCGCGCAGGGGCAATTGTCAAACCTGCGCGGGTGCTGCCGGCTGTAATTATAAATGCGGCGGCGCGCGGCCGTTCAGCCGCCGGCCCCCAGCACATAAGCTGCCGTTTCCGCCAGCCCCGGGAACACCGGCGCGCCGGTGGCTTTGAGCGCCGCTTCGGTCTGGTGGCCGGCGCACTGCAGCACGCAGCGCACGCCCATGGCCTGCGCGACCTCGTAGTCGTGTACCGAATCCCCGATCAGGACGGCGCGCGCCGGTTCAAACCCGCCGCGCCGCAAATAGGCCAGGCCGATCTCCACCTTGCTGCGGGCATAGATATCATCCAGGCCCAAAAGCTCGTCAAAATAGGCGCGTATCCCCCGCTCGCTTACCTGCTGTTCCAGCACCGACGTGCGGGAGGCGGACAGGATCACCTGCCGCAGGCCGGCCGTGCGGAACGCCTCCAGCGCCGCCACAGCGCCGCCGGCCAGCGGGCAGGCCGCCGCATGGGGCAGGTAATCCTGCATATAGCTTTCGGCCAGGACCGGGAACGGATGGCGGGAAAAATCAAACCCTGCGCGGACGTAATAGTCCTGCACCGGGAAGCCGAATATCTCCCGGTAAGCTGCCAGGCCGTATTGCTGCGGGTAGCCGTATCGTTTGAGCAGACGGTTGAGCGCATCTACACACAAGGGCACGTCGTCGAGCAGCGTGCCGTTCCAGTCCCACAGGATCAGTTCGGTCTGCATGGCAAGCCTACCTTTCTGGCGCAAGTTATGCCGTATGCGCCTGCCCGGCGGCGAACATACGGCGCAGCGCGGGGTTGTGTTCGATCAGTTTGACGAGCGCCACGCCCAGAACGCCGCAGCTGATCAGCTCGCCTATACCGACGGTCAGCATATTGAACAGCATGGCCGGCAGCGCGGCGGGCGTATCGGAAAAGAAAAAGCTGATCTCCCACCCAACGATCAGTGCGTTGCAGAGCACGGGCGGCACCGCGGCCGGCAGGGCCAGCCCGCGCACACGCAGGCGGCGCAGCCGCCAGGTGAGCAGGCAGGCCAGCAGCGTGGCCAGCGTGCCGAACACCACATCGACCACGGTCGAACCCAGGGCGTTGGCCAGCAGGCAGCCCAGCGTAACGCCCACGATGTACTCGGCGCCAAATACGGGCAGCAGGCACAGCGCTTCGGCCAGGCGCACCTGCACCGCGCCGTAGGAAAACGGCTGCAACGCCAGGCACAGCACCACATACACGGCGGCGATCATACCGCAGCGCACCAGACGCGCCGTGCGGTCCGGCCGCTGGGCTGCGGGCGCGCCGGCCGGCTGCCTGCGCTGCGCCAAACGCGCGCCCAAAAAGGCGGCCAGTACGGCGGCCGCAAATACAACGATCCACTTGAACATACAATACTCCGGCGGGATAGATTTTGACCGCGCGCGGGACCGCCAGCCCCGGCCGGTTTGTCGCCGCAGGTACGCCTGCGGCGGAGCCTAAAATCCTAAGTTGCTCAACAGTTTGCTATTATAGCAAAAATCCGGGGCGCTGGCAAGCGCCCCGGCAGGGTGTATCGGTTTTACGGCAGCGGCGGCTCGTAGTCGGCCAGGCGGCGGGGCTTGCCCTCGAACGCGATGGCGATGCAGTCCGGGCCGGTGTTGGCGCTGACAACGCCCCCCAGCTGGAAGATGCACATCGGCGGGTGGCCGAATTCTTTTTTGCACAGCTTGAGCAGTTCGTCGCGTTTCTGCGTGTTCGAAGTATACGCCATCATGTAGGGCGTGGCGCGCATATCGTCCACCCGTGTTTTGATCCATTTGAGCATGGCGGGCGCCACGGCGGCGTCGCCGCGCACCTTGGCCTCCACCTTGCTGACGCCGTCCGTCAGGCTGATGACCGGCCGCAGGCCCAGCAGCTCGCCGGCAAAGGCAGCGGCGGCCGAAACGCGCCCGGACTTTTTCAGCTGCTTTAAGCTGAACGCCGCCAGGCAGATCTCCACCTTGCCCAGCTTGCTTTCCAGTTCCAGGATGCAGCTGCGCAGGTCGCCGCCGTTGCGCAGCTTGCGCGCGCACTCGCACACATACCAGCCGAACACCATCGAGTAGGTGTGGCTGTCGATCAGGTGGATGCGCATTTTGCAGTCGGGGCGTTCCTCACGCAAGGCCTCGGCCGCCTGCTGCGCGTTCGCATAGGTAGAAGACCCGCTGCCGTTGATGCTTACGTGCAGGACATCGGTATAGCCTTCGTCCGCGTATTTATCGTATATTTCACGCCACTGCAGCATGGTGATGGCCGCCGTGGTCGGCACGCCCTGCGCGGCGCGCATCAGCTCGTAAAACTGGTCCATCGTCATGCCCTGGCGCACATAATATTCCCTGCCGTCCAGGTTGATGGGGAAATCTACAACATCGATGCCGTACTTTTCTGCCAGCTCCTGGGGTATGTCGCTGCTGGAGTCGGTCACGATCGCAATTTTACGTTCCATCGGTCACCCTCACTTCCATTCGTAGTTTGTCAACTGGCCGTGTGTTTCCAGGTCCTTGAAATCCCACTGGCGCAGCGCCTCGTATACGCCGATCGCCACCGAGTTCGAAAGGTTCAGGCAGCGTTCGCCCCTGCGCATGGGGATGCGCACGCATTGCTGCGGGTGGGCGGCCAGCAGTTCCTCCGGCAGGCCGGCGTCCTCGCGCCCAAAAACGAGATAGGCGCCGTCCGGGTAGCTGACATCGGTATGGCGCCGCACCCCTTTGGAGGTAAAAAAGAAAAACGGGCCGGGGTTGGCGCCCCAAAATTCCTGCAGGCTCTGATAGTATGTTATATCAAGCTGGGACCAATAGTCAAGCCCGGCGCGCTTTAATTTTTTATCATCCGGCGTAAAACCCATTGGGCCTACCAGGTGCAGGCGCGCGCCGGTCACCGCGCAGGTGCGGGCCACGTTGCCGGTGTTCTGCGGGATCTGCGGTTCGACCAAAACGATATTCACTACAGACATTTTCAACATCCTTTTTATTGGGCGGGTCAGACGGTTTAGCGGTGCGGCGCGGCGTCCGGCAGCAGACGGGGCAAAACGGATTCCAGCCAAACGCCCAGGCGTTCATCGGCGCCCTCCGGCGTGGCGCGCAGGCAGTCGCCCACAAACACGGCGGAAGCCTGGGCCGCCGCCTGCGGCACATTGCCCTGCAGCAGCCTGCCTACCAGCGCAGCGCCAAAAATATCCCCCGTCCCGTGGAAAGACCGCGGCAGCAGCGGCGTGCGCACGGTATAGCCGTCCTGCCCGCGCTGCGCGCCCAGGCACAGCACGCTGCGCCCGGCCGCCACACCGGTCAGCAGCACCTCCGGGCACAGCCGCGTCAGGCGGGCGGCGGTTTGTGCGGCCTCCTGCGGGTCCGGGCCCGCCGGCCCGGGCAGCGCGTCCCCCAGCAGCAGCGCGGCCTCGGTAGCGTTGGGCAGGATCAAATCAGCCCGGGCGCACAGGTCATACAGCGCCGGGACCATCTCGCCCGGCAGGCCGCTGTACATACGGCCGTGGTCGCCCATCACAGGGTCCACGACCTTCAGGGCGTCGGGCCAGTATTCCATGGCCTGTTCCACCAGCAGCGCCTGGCCCGTTTCGGCCAGATAGCCGGAATAGATGCAGTCGAACCGCACCCCCAGCCGGCGGTAATGCGCCAGTGCGGCAGGGCCGTAGCCGGGGCTGGACAGCCGCGCCGGCGCGCCCAGCCCGCCGGTATGGGTGGAAAGCACCGCCGTGGGCAGCGCCACCGCCTGCACGCCGAGCGTGGACAGGATGGGGACGATCACGGACAGCCCCGCCCGGCCAAACCCGGGCAGGTCGTGGATGCAAAGAACAGTTTTAGGGGCAGCAGGCATAGGTTTACGCTCTTTTCTTTTCGGTTTTATATGTTTTGAATACGCTTCCTCCCGCGAAAAGGGGCAGGCGGCCCGCCCGTTGCGCCGCTTACGGCGCTTTTTCGGCCGGCTGTTCTGATTTTACCACAAACTCGCTGCCAGAAAAAGGCGGAAACCGGCGAAAATCACCCGGGCGGGAAAAAATCCCCCTTTTTGAGTCTCTTGCCCCCAAAGTTGGCTTCCGCCGGGGCGACTGGGCGCGGATATGGCAAAAACAACGATGTAAACCGCCATGTAAGCGAAGTTTTACAGGATAGTTGGTGGCGGCAACCGGGCTTTTTCGGTAGAATTTAGGGCGTAACGAGAAACCAAAGCATTCCGCAAAGGAGAGGTGATGCAGGCAATGGACATGATCTCATTGCGCCACGTCCATAAGCAAAATGGCGCAGAGACCGCTAAAAAGTGTCGCTATCCCCCAAACGGCGCTGGAACAGATCCAAAAGCTTGGAACTCGGCCGCAGTGAGCGCTGGACAGATCCTTCTATTTCCGATAAAATAGCATGGAGGTGAATTTTATGAATATCATGGCTCCGATCTCTCTTTTGATCGCTATCGTATATATTTTGTTTTGCTTTGCCGTTTTTGGCGCGGCCGTCTATCTTTTTGTCCTGATCGTGAAAGCCTTAAAAAAGTATATCCGTTCCAAGGATGTGCGGGAGGAAAAGAAGGCGGTGGCCAAATCCCTGGGGGAAGCCCTAAAAGAAAACCGCGTGCGCTGCCAGATGACACAGGAATTTGTAGCGGAAACGCTGGGCGTCAGCCGCCAGTCTGTCTCCAAATGGGAAAACGGTTCCAGCGACCCAAACACTTCCAACCTGATCGCGCTGGCAAAACTTTATAAGATCTCGCCGGAGGAGCTTCTGCAGTCCGTGGGGGAAGATACAACGGCTCCCCGGCAGGACCCCTGACTCCCCTGCCCCCAAATAATTGCGCAGGCGTTTCATTTTGCGCGCGTATTTCCGCGAAAAGATGGGCATACTACCCCCGTACAAACAAAGCGCAGCGCCGCTGCGCCAAGGGAAGGAGCCGATCGTCATGAATAAAATGTACACCATTGCCTCCGCCGCCATGGGGGCGGCCGTGGGCGCAGCCGCCGTGTATGCCGCGACCCACGACCAGCGCCAGATGCGCAAAACCATGCGCAAAGTGACCCGCGGGGCAGAAAAAGCCCTGCAAAACGTGGAGCATATGGTAGAACAGTATATGCTGCACTGAAAAACCGGCAGCCGTACCGCGGTATGGCTGCCGGTTTTGTACATACGGGGGGATAAG
>CALWNS010000254.1 GCA_944382805.1 uncultured Gemmiger sp.
GCGATCAGCTTGTCCGCGCGGTGGCGGCTCTTGCAGGCGCGGCAGTCCAGCAGCGGGTCGGAAAAGCTGGAAACGTGCCCCGTCGTCACCCAGGTCTGCGGGTTCATCAGGATGGCGGCATCCAGCCCGACGTTGTACGGGCTTTCCTGCACGAACTTTTTCAGCCAGGCTTTCTTTACGTTGTTCTTGAACTCCACGCCCAGCGGGCCGTAGTCCCAGCTGTTGGCCAGGCCGCCGTAGATCTCGCTGCCCGGGTAGATGAACCCGCGGTTCTTGCACAGGTTCACGATCATGTCCAGCGTTTTTTCACTGTTTTTCATAGTCCTCTCCCTCCGCGCGGCTGGCTGCCGCGCAAGCGTTTGCGATACCCCGCGCCAAGCGGCGCGGTACAGCCATTATAGCACACCGGCGCAGCCGGGACAATAGCCTGCGCCCGGCCTTTTTACAGCAGCTGGGCGGCAATGTGGCGCGCCAGTTTCAGCAGCGTGTCGCGCCCGCGCAGGCTGGGGTCGGCGCTGGCCAGCGCCATCAGTTCCTGCATCACGCGCGGGGTTTTGCGCGCCGGCACGCCGATGCGCGCCAGGTCCCGCAGGCTCACCGCCACCGGCGGGTCCTGCCGCCCCGCGCTGCGCAGCGCATACGGGTTAAAGCCGTAGATCAGGCTGGAACGCTTCATGCAAATGGCTCCTTTTGGCCGCAGCCGGCGCAAAGCGCCGGTTTTTTGCCGCTGTTTTCATCCAGATTTACCAAAATTTTCAAAAAACAGTTTATTTTGCGGCCCAAAAATATTATAATCAAGTATATCACAGTTTTTGCCCCGTGCAAAGTTCCCCGCCTGCGCCGCTTTTGGCGGCGCGCCCCGTCTGTTTTGAGTGTTTTGAGGTGAAAGCAATGCCTTTTTTCAGCACGTACGATCCCAAACTGCTGGATAACGCCCGCCATGTGCATCTCATCGGCTGCGGCGGTTCCGGTATGTTCCCGCTGATCCAGATCCTGCACAGCCGCGGCCTGACCCTGTCCGGCTCGGACGTAGAGGAGACCAAGATCACCGCCGCCGAGCGCGCCATGGGTATGGCCGTGACGCTGGGCCACGACGCCGCCAACCTGGGCGATGCGGACCTGGTGGTGTACAGCGCGGCCATCCACCCCGATAACCCGGAGCGCCGGGCCGCCGCCGCGCGCGGCATCAAGCAGATCGAGCGCAGCGTGCTGCTGGGCTATGTCGGCCGTATGTACCCGCACAGCATCGGCGTGGCCGGCACCCACGGCAAAACCACCACCACCGGCCTGATCACCACCATGCTGGAACTGGCCGGGCGGGACCCGGCGGCCGTCATCGGCGGCAAGCTGCCGCTGATCGGCGGCTACGGCAAGGCCGGCGGCGGGCAGGATATCGTGATCGAAGCCTGCGAATACAGCGAGACCTTTTTGCAGCTCACGCCGTTTTTGGGCGTTATTTTGAACATCGACCACGACCACCTGGATTATTACGGTACCATGGGCAAGCTCAAGCTTGCGTTCCAAAAGTTCGCGCTGCTGTCCCGCACCGTGGTGTTCAATATGGACGACCGCAACACGCTGGACGTGATGAACTCCATCGACCGCCCGGTGCTTTCCTTCGGCATCGAGGAGGAAGCCCGCTTCCGCGCCGTGAACATTGCCGAGTACCGCCCCGGCTTTTACGAGTTTGACGTCGAGGAACTGGGCGAGCAGTTCGCCCACCTGCGCCTGGGCGTGCCGGGCTACCACAACATCTACAACGCGCTGGCCATGTGCTGCTGCGTGCGCCCGCTGGGCCTGGCCCCGGCCGACGCCGAGCGCGCCGCCGCTGCCTTTAAGGGCACCGGCCGCCGGTTCGAGATCAAGGGCGAATGCAACGGCGCCGTTGTGGTGGACGATTACGCCCACCACCCGGCCGAGATGGCCGCCACGCTCAAGACCGCGCGCCAAATGGGCTACCAGCGCGTGATCGCCGTACACCAGCCGTTCACCTACAGCCGCACCAAAGAGCTGATGGAGGACTTTGCCGCCGTGCTCAAAACGGCCGATACCTGCGTGCTGCTGCCCATCATGGGCAGCCGCGAAGTGGACGACGGCAGCGTAAAGACCCAGGACCTGGCCGACCGCGTGCCCGGCAGCGTGGTGGTGGACGGGCTGGAGGGCGCCGCCGCCTGGGTCAAGGCCAACGCCGGCCCCGGCGACCTGGTGGTCTGCATGAGCTGCGGCGACCTGTACAAAGCCGCCGACCTGATGGTGCAGTAAAAGCCGCCGCGCGCAAAGCGGCACCCCCCAAAATACACCCCCAAAAAACGATTCCAAAGAGCGGGCTGCGGCCCGCTCTTTTGTTTTGCCGCCAAATGGTGTATACTAGACAAAACCCAAAATTTTGACCGCCAAGGAGGACAAAAACCATGGACCAGAAACTGCTGCAGCTCTATGCCGATTTTATCGTCAAGGTGGGCGTCAACGTGCGCCCGCGCCAGAACTTTATCATCCGCTGCCCGGTCACCATGCCGGAATTTGCCCACGCCTGCGCCAAAGCCGGGTACGAAGCCGGCGCCAAGGAAGTCATTGTCCGCTGGCAGGACGAAAAGCTCGCCCGCATCCGTATGGAACAGGGGGCCGAAGCCGACCTGGCCGCCTTTAAGCCCTACGAGCTGCGCAGCTGGCTCGATTATGCCGAGGACCCGGACGGCTGCTGCACCCTTGCCATCCATGCCGAGGACCCCGAAGCCTTCGCCGGCCTGGACGCCGGCAAGCTCAACCGCGTCAACCTGGCGCGCAGCAACTACCTGAAACCCTGGCAGGAATACACCATGAACGACCGCATCCAGTGGTGCGTGGTGGCCGTGCCCGCGCCGGGCTGGGCCAAAAAGGTGTTCCCCGGCCTGCCCGAGTCCGAAGCCGTGGAAAAGCTGTGGGCGCTGATCTTTGACGTCTGCCGCGTCACCGGCGGCGACCCCGTGGCCGCCTGGCGCGAGCACGTGGCCAAGACCAAGGCCCGCCGCGACCGGCTCAACGCCTGGGACCTGGACCGCGTGCGCCTGCAAAGCGCGAACGGCACCGACCTGACCATCGGCCTGGCCGAGGACGCCACCTGGGAGGGCGCTTCCAGCGTGGCCGAAAACGGCGCCGAGTTCATCGCCAACGTCCCCACCGAGGAGGTGTTCTGCGCGCCGCACCGCGACCGCGTGAACGGCACGGTGTACGGCACCAAGCCCTACGCCTACAACGGCCAGCTGATCGAAGGCTGGCACGTCACCTTTAAGGACGGCAAAGTGGTGGAGCACGGGGCCGAAAAGAACGCCGAACTGCTGGCCGAGCTGCTTACCACCGACGAAAACGCCGACCGCATTGGCGAGATCGCCTTTGTGCCGGCCTCCAGCCCCATCAACCGCAGCGGCGTGCTGTTCTACAACACCCTGTTTGACGAAAACGCCGCCTGCCACATCGCGTTCGGCGCGGGCTACCCGACCAACATCCGCGGCGGCGCCAAGCTGACCCGCGCCCAGCTGATGGAAAAGGGCCTGAACGATTCCGCCATCCACGAGGATGTGATGATCGGCGCGCCCGACACCCGCATTACCGGCGTGTGCAAAACCGGCCAGGAGGTGCGCATCTTCGAAAACGGCGAATGGGTGTTCTAAGCGGCGAAAGGGGAAGCCTGTATGCTCGACGCTTGCCTGGCCCTGCTGGACACGGCGGAAGAAAAAGAACTGTTTACCGCGGTATATAACGAAAACAAGCGCCTGATCTTTTACCTGTCGCGCGAAATACTGCGGGACGAATACCTGGCCGAGGACGTGGCGCAGGAGGTTTTCCTGCGCCTGGCCGAAAACTTCCCCCGCCTGGCGCACCGGGAACGCCCCGCCCTGCGGGCCTGGTGCGTGGCGGCGGCCAAAAACAGGGCGCTGGACCTGCTGCGCCGCCGCAAGGAAACGCCCGCCGAACCGGACGCGGCGCAGGCGGACCCGGCCCCCGTGCCGGAGGACGCCGTCATTACGCGGGACAGCGCCGGGCGGCTGCTGGAATGCATCGCCGCCTTGCCCCCGCGCTACCGCGAACCGCTGCTTTTGCTGGCGCAGGAGTTTACCTGCGCCGAGATCGCGGCCGCGCT
>CALWNS010000255.1 GCA_944382805.1 uncultured Gemmiger sp.
CGGCCTGGTGGCTGGCAGTTTGCAGCGGCAGACGCCGCCCTGCCCGGCCGACCGTTTTTGGGCCCGGCTGCGCCCGCTGCAAAAGCTGCCGGCCGTCACCGCCAACGTGGCGGTGGGCGCGCTGTGCGCGCTGTACCTGCTGTTTTTTGCATTGCAAGCCGCAGCCTGGCTGGCGGCCGCGCCGCTGGGGCTCACCGCGCCGCAGGCGGCCGGGTTCGCCGTCGATGGCTTTTGGGAGCTGCTGCGCATTTTGCTGCTGGACCTCGCCGTGCTGGCGGCGGTGCGCTTTTGGGGGCAGGCCCCGCTGCCGCGCGCCCTGGCAGCGCTGTTTTGCGGCTGCGGGCTGGCGTTTGCGGGGCTGGCGGCGGCCAAGCTGGCCGTCTACATCCACCTGCACGGATTCACGCCGCGCCGCGTCGTGGCCGGGTGGTTTTTGGGCGTGCTGGCCGTGTGGGCTGTGCTGCTGCTTGTGCGGGTGTTCCGGCCCATCCCGGCCGCGCGCATCGGCATCGTGGTGCTGGCCGTCAGCTTTACGCTGCTGGCCTGCGTCAATGTCAAGCAGCGCATCGTGCAGGCCAACATCGCCCGCTACGCCGCCGGGCAGGACGCCGAACTGGACACCGGTGTATTGCAGGCGTGCGGCTTTGCGCCCTGGGAGCACGAGCGCGCCCACTGCCTGGACTACACCGTAGATCTTATCAACGCGGGCTGGTTCGACGGCCGCCCGCTTGAGGAAGTGCGGGAGTTGTACGAGCTGACGGCCAGTTTCGACCGCGTTTACTATGCAGACGTCGACGGCCATACCCGCCTGCGGCTGACTTTTGACGAAGGCTGGCGCTGCGTGGCGGCCGGCTTGACGTGAGCGCCGGAGCCGCTATAATAAAACCAGGATCTGTATCTGCCGCCCGCAGCCAACTGGAGGAAACCGCCATGCCTGATAGTTACACCCGTACCCGCGCCCTGCTGGGCGACGAAGCGCTGGCCGTGCTGCGCCGCGCCCATGTGGCGGTGTTCGGCGTCGGCGGCGTCGGCGGCCAGGCCGTCGAGGTGCTGGCCCGCAGCGGGGTGGGGGAGTTGAGCCTCTTCGACAGCGACACCGTCGCGCTCTCCAACCTCAACCGGCAGCTGGTAGCGCTGCACTCGACGCTGGGGCAGTATAAAGTGGACGCCATGGCCGCCCGCATTGCCGACATCGACCCCGATACCGTCGTGCATGCCCACCGCCTGTTTTATGGCGCCGAAACTGCCGACGCCGTCGACCTCGCGCAGTTCGACTATGTGCTGGACTGCATCGACACCGTAACGGCCAAAGTGCTGCTGATCGAGCGGTGCAAGGCGGCCGGTACGCCGATCTTGTGCAGCATGGGCGCGGCCAACAAGCTGGACCCCATGGCGTTCCGTGTGGCGGATATCGAAAAAACGTCCGTCGATCCACTGGCCAAAGCCGTGCGCCTGCAATGCCGCAAACGGCGGCTGGGCAAGGTCAAGGTCGTCTTTTCGACCGAGCCGCCGCTGCCGCCGCTGCCCGGCGCGGCCGCCGAGCCCCCGGCCCCCGGCCGCCGCGCCGTGCCGGCCAGCAACGCTTTTGTGCCGGCGGCCTGCGGCCTTTTGTGCGGGGCCGAGGCCGTCAAGGACCTGCTGCGCCGCGCCGGTGTCTACCGCGCCGACGCGCCTGAAACGTAAGCCGCGGACTGCCGAAAAAACCGTCCGTACCCGCTTGCAGGGCGCTTGCCTTGCAGGGCGGAGTCTTGACCCCGCCGCACCGCTGTTTTTTCCAAAATGCTTTTAGGACCGGCAGCGGCGCGATCATAAACGGCTGCCGGTAATGCGGCGGCTGGTTTCTCGACACGTTTGTGCGCCCCCTGCGGGGCGCATTTTTTTGTGCAATTTTACATTTTATGGTAGGGGCGGCGCATTGTAATTTGCCCGACAAAATGTTACTATATTTTTATCTATTGTCTGTATGGGCATAGCCCCCCAAGCCGGGGCGCGGCCGACCGCCTGCCGCGCCCCGCCAGGAAAGCGAGGATCGAACCCGTGGCTGAACAACGCGAACAACGCAAAGTATACCGCCGCCCGGCGCAGCCCACCCCCACGCCGGGGCCCGCCGCGCCGCCGCAGCCCCCGCGCCGCCCCAGGCGCCGCAAACGCGGCGCGCGCCGTCTGCGCCTGGTGCTGGCGCTGTGCCTTTTGTGCCTGGCGGCCGCCGTCGTGGCCGCCGTGGCGTTCGTGCGCTGCTCGGCCGGGCCGTCCGGCCCGGCGCAGCCGGACTACGGCACCGTGGCCGCCGCCTGGCAGAAAAACGAGCTCGGCTACTACTTTAACGCCAGCGGCGAGGCTATGCCTGCCGCCGTGCTCAAGGGCATCGACGTGTCCAAATACCAGGGCGAAGTCGATTGGGAGAAGGCCAAGGCCGCCGGCATCGACTTTGCCATCATCCGCTGCGGTTTCGGCGGCGAGTGGGACGGCCAGGAGGAAGGCTGGGCCCAAGACGACGACCAGTGGCGGCGCAACGCCGACGAATGCACGCGGCTGGGCATCCCGTTCGGGGTGTACCTGTACTCCTACGCCACCAATGAGGAGGAAGCCCGCTCCGAGGCCGACCACGTCGCCCGCC
>CALWNS010000256.1 GCA_944382805.1 uncultured Gemmiger sp.
CTGCTGTGACTGAAAAGCAAGCGATCGAAGCGATCCACGCGCTGCCCCGGCTGCAGGGCGAGCCTACGCTGGCGCGGATGAAGGCGCTGCTCGCGCAACTCGGCCACCCCGAAGAGCGGCTCAAATATATCCACATTGCCGGCACCAACGGCAAGGGGACGCTGGCCGCCATGACCGCCTCGATCCTGACCCACGCCGGCTACAAGACAGGGCTGACCATCAGCCCCTATGTGCTGCATTTCCGCGAACGGTTCCAAATCGACGGGCAGATGATCCCCCCGCGCACGCTGGCCGCGCTTGCGGCGCGCGTGCTGGAGGCCTGCGAGCGGCTGCAAGCCGCGGGGCAGGCCTGCCCGGTCGAATTCGAAGCCGTTACGGCCATTGCGCTGCTCTGGTTTGCGGAGCAAAAATGCGACTTCGTTGTGCTGGAGACCGGCCTGGGCGGGCGCTACGACGCCACCAATGCGGTCCCGCCGCCGCTGGTGGCGGCCATTACCCGCATCGGGCTGGACCACACCGAGCTGCTGGGCGATACGCTGGCCAAGATCGCGGCCGAGAAGGCCGGCATCATCAAGGAGGGCTGCGCGGTGGTCTGCTACCCCGACCAGCCCGCCGAGGCGATGGGGCCGCTGCTGACGGTGGCGGCCGAAGCGCATACCTCCATCGAAACGCCGGAACTGCAGGACGTCCGGATTTTGAAAAGCCGTCCGCTGCAAAACTATATCGATTACGGCGGCTACCGCGTCATGCTGCCGTTCCCCGGCCGGCACCAGGCCAACCACGCGGCCATGGCCATCGAGATCGCGCTGATCCTGTGGCGGCGCTACGGGTACGAGATCCCGGACGAAGCCATCGAGACCGGCCTGCAGGTGGCCAAAATGCCGGCCCGCATCGAGGTGCTGCGCCGCCGCCCGCTGCTTTTGCTGGACGGCTGCCATAACCCGGACGGCGCCGCCGCGCTGGCGGCAACGCTCTCCGAGGCCGGTTACGACGGCAACCTGGTGGGGGTGATCGGCCTGCTGGCCGACAAACGCCATGCCGAGATGATCGAAACGCTCGCGCCCTGTTTTGATAAGGTCTACACCGTCACGCCGGCCTGCCCGCGCGCCCTTTCGGCGCAGGAACTGCAAAACGAAGCTAAATTCCAGATGGACGCCGAGGTCGGCGGCACGGTGCGCCAGGCGATCCGCCGCGCGGTGCAGTATGCCGACGACCACAACCTGGCCGGCGTTGTCGTGTGCGGCAGTTTGTATCTGGCGGCCGAAGCGCGCCCGATCCTGCTCAAGGAAGCTGAAAAATAGTCCTGACGAGGTATGCCCATGAAAGACCGGCTGCGCAATGCGCTGGGGACCTTGATCCTCATTTTCAACTATACCGTCATCGAGGTCGCGCTGATGGGCCTGGCGATGCGTTTCCGCACCAGCCCGGTCTACATCCTGGTCTTTGCCTGCGGCAGCTGGGCGATCGCGCACCTGCAGGAGGAGCTGGAAAGCCTGCTGGCCCGGCGTTGGCTTGCCTTTTTGCTCACGGTGGTCATGCTTGCCTTGTCTGCCGTGTTCGGCTGGCTGATCTACCAGGCGGAATATGCCTGAACCGCGCAGTTCGCCATACTTTTTACCTTTTGCCTTGTATACTGGTTGCAAAGCCGGTTACAGGGCTTTTGTTTTGCAGGAACGGGGTGGACGAGCTTGGCAAAAATCTGTTTTGTCCCGGCAGGCGGTACGCTGGCGGCCTATCTTTCCGGCGAGGTCGATCACCATGCGGCGCAGGGCCTGCGGCGGGAGATCGACGCGCAGATCGATACGCGAATGCCGGAACTGCTCACGCTGGACTTTTCCGGCGTCACGTTTATGGATTCTTCCGGCGTGGGGCTGATCCTGGGCCGCGGCCGCTATATGTCCTCGCTGGGCGGGCGGCTGACGGTGCAAAACCCGCCGGACGGCGTGCGCAAAATGCTGGAACTGGCGGGCATCGCTTATGCGGGAAAAGGGGGCGGCGGGCAATGAAAATCGTCAACCAGGTCAAATTTACCTTCCCCAGCCGCAGCGTCAACGAGGGCTTCGCCCGGGCGGCGCTGGCGGCCTTTCTGGCGCAGGCGGACCCAACGGTGCCGCAGCTGGCCGATATCAAAATGGCGGTCTCCGAGGCGGTGACAAACTGTATCGTACACGCTTACCCGCAGCAGGTCGGGCCGGTCACCCTGACGGCGGCCGTCTGCGAACAAAACCTTGTGCGGATCACGGTTTCGGACCGCGGCGTGGGCATTGCGGACGTTGCGCAGGCCATGGAGCCGCTGTATACGACCGGCGACCCGGAAGAACGCGCCGGGCTGGGGTTTGCGGTCATGCAGAACTTTATGGATAAAGTAAAGGTGAGTTCCAAGCCCGGCCGCGGCACGCGGGTCACGATGACAAAACGCCTGGAATCCAAGGGCTGACGCCTCCTACATAAATAAGGGAGGGATCGGTATGTCTACAGCCACTCCGGCGGGATCGGGCCTGGGCAATACGACGGCACTGTACGAAAAAGTATCGCGCGAGGAGTTTATCCAGCGGAATCTGGGCCTGGCGCGCAGCTGCGCGGGCCGTTTTATCGGGCGCGGCATCGAGTACGAGGACCTGTATGCGGCGGGCTGCCTTGGTCTGGTCAAGGCGGCCGATGGGTTCGACCCTGCGCGCGGCGTTTGCTTTTCCACCTACGCCGTGCCGGTCATTCTGGGCGAGATCAAAAAGCTGTTCCGGGACGGCGGCGCCGTCAAGGTCAGCCGCTCCATTAAAGAGCTGGGCTTAAAGATCAGCGCCGAGCGGGAGCGGCGGCTGAAACAGAGCGGGGTAGAACCGAGCGTTGGCCAGCTGGCCGAAGCGCTGGGCGTCACGGCGGAACAGGTGGCGATAGCGACGCGCGCGTCCCTGCCGGTCGTGTCCCTCACGCCGCGGGAGGATGACGAAGGCGGGCGGGAATGGGATATCCCGGTGGAATCGCCCGAAGAAAAACTGGCGGAACGCATCGGCTTGTACGAAGTGATGGACAAGCTTTCGCCGCAGGACAGGTGCCTGATCCGCCTGCGCTTTTTCTGCGGCCGCACCCAAAGCGAAACAGCCAGGGTCCTGCACACGACCCAGGTGCAGATCTCGCGGCGGGAACGGAAGATCTTAAAATGGATGCGTGCCGAACTGGAATAGCGGGGTTCGTCATTTTGCCGCAGTGTAGGACGGCGTTTTGGTCAACTCGACAATTATTCGATGATTCGACAAATGCAGTTGACTGGCTGTGTGAAATTGTGGTAATATTATACTGTACACCCTGTAAAGGCGGAAGGGCCGGCTCGTTCGGCGGCATTTTTTTATAAAAAAGTGTTGACAAACGGGGTTTGTGGTGGTAAACTAATCAAGCTGTCGCAAGGCAGCGGGCGCCGGAAAGGCTGCAAAGCCCATGGCTGTGCGGTTCGCACAGACCGCCGAAAGGCGGCGGGCGAAAAAACTTCAAAAAAGTGCTTGACAAAGGCAGTTGGATGAAGTATAATAAATAAGCTGTCCCGCAAGGGGCGGCGCCCAGCAGGACCTTGAAAATTGAACAAACCTGAAACTTGTGGAACCTTGAT
>CALWNS010000257.1 GCA_944382805.1 uncultured Gemmiger sp.
CGCGTGCAGCAAGGCCAGCCGGCCCACCAGCCTGGAGGAAGCCCGCCGCGCCGCCGGACACCAGCCGCGGGAGATCCACGCCGTGGCCGGCATCCCGCAGCAGCGGCCCGCCGCCCCGGCGCGCCCGGCCGACCCGGTCGCCGCCACCGCCGCCGCAGCGGCCGCCGCCATCGCCGCCGAGGAGGAACCCGCCGCCGAGGAGCCGACCGCCCAGTTCGACCCCGACCAGGCCACCAACGCCGAAATGGCCCGCGTGCAGCGCTACGCCCCCAAGGGCCGCCTGTTCGAGGAGGAGGACGACGAGGAGGGCGAAGGCACCCGGATGTTCGACACCGAGGACGAGGAGGACGAGGCCCCCGCCCCTAAGCGCCGCGGCCGCTATGTCGACGACGACGAGGAGAGCGAGGACGACATCATGGCCGAGCGCATCATCCGCTGGGCGCCGCCCATCACGGCCATCGTCTGCGCGCTGATCATCGCCGTTTCGCTGATCTACTACTTTGTCATTGCCTGAACCAGAAAGCATACAAAAACCGCCGCCCCGGCAGCCGGGGCGGCGGTTTTTTGCGTTGCGCTGCGGTTTACACGATCTCCACGCTCTTCATGCGCACGGGGGTGGTGGGCTTGTCGTTCCAGTCGGTGGGAACGGCGGCGATCTCGTCCACCGTCTCCAGCCCGGCCACCACATGGCCGAACGCCGCATACTGGCCGTCCAGGTGCGGGGCGTCCGCGTGCATGATAAAGAACTGGCTGCCGGCGCTGTTGGGGTCCATGGCGCGCGCCATGCTGATCACGCCGCGGGTGTGCTTGGTGGGGTTGGCCACGCCGTTGGCCGCGAACTCGCCCTTGATATGCCAGCCCGGGCCGCCCATGCCGGTGCCCTGCGGGCAGCCGCCCTGGATCATAAAGCCGGGAATGATGCGGTGGAAGGTCAGGCCGTTGTAAAAGCCCTGGCGCACCAGCTTTTCAAAGTTTTCGCAGGTCAGGGGCGCGGCGCTGGGGTCCAGCTCGATGTCAATGGTCTTGCCGTTTTCCATAGTGATGCGGATCATGGTTCGTTCTCCTTTGCTTTTTCGTTTTGTGCGGCGGCCCGGCTGCGCTCGGTCTCGGCGCCGGTGCCGTAATCGCGGCTGCCCAGCAGGCGGACCAGGTCCGCGGCGGGCAGCACGCCCATCCAGTTTTGCAGCGCGCCGGTCATAAACAGGGCGCTGGTCTTTTCGGCCTGCTTCAGCAGTGCAAACGCGCCGCCGTGGCGTTCTTCACCGGTGGCCGGGTCGGTCCAGTCGTCGGGCAGGTCCAGCGCCAGCGCGCGCGGGCTGACGTGCCCGGTCAAAAAGCCGCGGCCGCCGTATACCGTCTCGATCAGATAGAACAGCTTGCCGCGCACGCCGTGGCGGCTGGCAAACAGCCGCCGCACGCGGTGGAAGTAGTAGAACGCATCGGCCAGGCATTCGGCAGAAGCCTCTACGCCGTACACTTCGCGCAAAACCGTCTGCAGCAGGGCGGCCACTTCGGCCAGGTCGCGGCCGGTCAGCAGCGGGCTGGCGTCCTGGGCCGGCACCCGGGACACGCCGGTATCCTCGGCGTGCAGGGCGGAGTCCAGCGCGATCTCAAAGTAGCCGTGCCCGCCCTTGCCGGCGTAGGGCATCCCGGGCTGCGTGACGGCCGCCACATAGGGGTGCAGCAGCGTATCGGCCGCATAGTGGCTCAAAAAGCCGAGCGCATATTCCACCTGGGCGCCGGTGCGCACATGGCGCAAAAGGCTTTGCAGAAACGCGCCGGTGGCCTCCTCGTGCATACGCTCGCCCAGGGCGGGCAGATCGATGCGGCGGCGGGCCGGGCGCTTCCATACCTCAAAGCTGAAAAAAACGTCAGGCCCGTTAGCCCCGGCGGCAAACGCCTCCGGGTGGCGGATCTTATAGCGGATCGCGGCGGCCGCCCGGCGGGCGGTGCGCACATGGGTGTAGCCTTCCGGCATAGGGCAATGTTCCTCTCGTCTGCGCTTAAAAAAGCAGGGTATACGGCCGGCGGCCATATACCCTATTATTGTACTGTGCGGCGGGCAAAAAGTCAAATATCCAGCTTTTTGTCCCGCAGCGTTTTGGGCAGCACGGCAAAGTAGAGCACCGCGCCCACCAGGATGATCAGCAGCACCGAAAGGATGCCGTACGGGCCGGACGCCGCGTTGATGGCGTCCACCTGCTCGGCGGTGGCGGTGGCTTCGGTCAGGCCCTGGCGGACCAGCATATCCTCGGCCACCAGCGCGCTGACAAAACCGACCAGCGCCGGCCCCATGATGGAGCTGAACTTGCCAAAGATGTCAAAAAAGCCAAAGAACTCGCCGCTGCGGTCCTTGTCCGGCAAAAGTTTGCCGAAGATCGAGCGGGACAGCGCCTGGATACCGCCCTGGCTGGTGGCGCACAGCACGGCCAGCAGCCAGAACTGCCACAGCTCGCGCATGAAAAAGGCGAACACGCAGATGAACATATACACGCACACGCCCACGCCGACCATGGTGCGCGCGCCGAACCGGGCGGCCAGGCGGATGTACAGCAGGCAGAACGGCAGGCCCAGGATCTGCACCAGCAGCAGCGCCAGCATCATGCCGGTATCGTCCAGCCCCAGGTTGGTGCCGTAGGTCGTGGCCATGCTGATGACGGTATGCACGCCGTCAATGTAGAAAAAGTACGCCAGAATGTACACCAGCATCGGCTTGTTGGCAATGATCTCCCGCACGGTGGCGCCCACGCCGCGGATGTTGCGGCCCACGTCGCCTTTTTCGTACGGCTTGCCGGAAGTCTGCTTGCAGTTTTTCAGCAGCGGCAGGCTGAACACCAGCCACCACACCGCCGTAAGGGCAAAAATCACGGCCAGGCAGGTCAGCATGGGCACGTTGGCCAGGTTCATCAGCAAAAAGATGACCAGCGGGATGGTGGAACCGCCGATGTAGCCCAGCCCGTACCCCATGGTGGAAACGCGGTCCATGCGCTCCGGCGTGGTGATGTCGGTCAGGAAAGCGTCGTAATAAATGGCGGAAGCGTCAAACCCGATCACGCTGACAATGTACAGCACCAAGATCAGCCCGGCCACCCGCCCGGCCGCCGCGGTCGAGGACATAAAGTCCATCATCGGCGTAAAGGAAAGCAGCGCCACCGCCACCACGCCGATGCCCACAAACAGGGCGAACAGCCGTTTGCGCATCCCGCGGATATCGCCAAACACGCCCAAAAACGGGGCCGAAAGCGCCACAATGGCCATGGCGAGCGAGGTGGCGTAGCCCCAGGTGGACATACTGGAAACGCTGTCCGCCGTGTAGCCGGCCACCGTGTCAAAAAAGATGGGCAGCAGCGTGACCACAATGACCGAATGGGCGCTGTTGGCCCAGTCGTACATCATCCAGCTGATCTCCTGCTTGGTGTAGCCCTTCAGGAACCCCATAAACAATGCCTCCTATGCCGCAAAATCAAACAAAGTTGCGCTAACTGTATAATTGTAGCACGCCCGCCCCCAAAACACAAGCCGCCCCGCCGGCCAAACGGTCAGCGGGGCGTAAAATTTGGGTATAGGTTTGCGGGAAAGGGAAGGCGTCACGCCGCGCTCTCCGGCGTGGAGATCTCGGCCAGCTGTTCGTCCAGCCATTCGGCGCTGGGGCTTTCACCGAATTTTTCGTAGTATTCGTCCACCAGGTTCTGGCGCAGCATCTCCTGCTGGTAGTTGTGCATATCGTCATAGCTGGTAAAGCCGTTGCCGTTGTACCAGTAGGTCTCCTGCACGCTGCGGGCCAGGGCGTCGGCGTCCGCCGTGCGCTGCCAGTCGCCGTTCACATACAGCTCATAGGTCACCATGCCGTCGTAAACATCCCGCTGCAGCGTGTCAAAGCGGTAGGTCGTGTAGGGCTGGCCGTCTGCTGCGCAGGCGTCCATCACCGCGCGCGCCAGGGCAGCAAATTCCTCCCGCGTGGCGCAGGCCTCCGGCCAGACGGTCACATACAGGTTCAGGGTGTCGCCCGCCTGCGGCACGGCGCCGTCCTGGCTGTCCCGGATGTAGTGCAGCTCGACGTTGGCGCTGATGTCCGCGATCTTGTCCCGCAAACCCGGCTGCGCCGCCAGCAGCTCGGTGGTCCGGGCTTCGCAGTCGGCGCGCAGCTGTTCTTCGGCCAGGGTGACGGCGGGGTCGTAGTATTCCCACACGCGGCCGGCCACTGCCGCGCAGCCGGCGCCGCACAGCAGCACGATGCACAAAAAGATCGAAACGCCGTCATACTTCAGCTTTACATCCGGCCGCGCGGAATAGATCAGCACCTCGATGCCCAGCCCAATGAGCACCACCGGGGCCAGGCGCAGCGCCCAGCGCAGGTCAAAGCCCGGCACAAAGCTGTTCAAAAGCAGCAGCACGCCCGCCGCCACCAGCACCAGGCCCAGCGTAAAGGTGCCCACACGGCGGATCTTTTTGGGCGGCTCCGGCGCGGGGTTGGGCGGGACGCGGCTTTCCGCCCCGGCCTGCGGGCCGGCAGCGTCCGCATCGGGGGCTGCGTTGTTCACATTGTATTTTTCATCCATTGTATTACACCTCGTATTTGCGTTTGGGGCAGACTTTCCCCGGTCCGGCGCAGGGCGCGCCTCAGTCCTCGTGCGGGTGGTCGCAGCTGTCGTGCTCGCCGGGGTAGGGGGGCAGGTCGCCGCCGTGCGGGGCCTTGCTGCGGCGCAGCAGCCGCACACCCAGCCAGATCAGCGCGCCGGCCACCAGCAGCGTGGGCACCTGGCGCAAAAAGTCGTTCACAATATAATAGTCAAGGCCCAGCGTGTAGAACAGTTCGCTGATCAGCGGGGCGACCCAGGTCGCCCAGATGACCCACACGCCGATCAGGATCAGCCCCCAGCCCACCACTTTGCCGGCCGAAGGCGTCATGTGCCGGATCACGTTCCAGTCCATGCGGTCGCCCCACAGGTAGTCGTCCTCCTTGGGCGAGCCGGCGGCCATGTAGCGGATCAGGTCGTAGGTGTCAAAGAAAGAGTACATCCACACCACCGGGGCCAGCAGAAACAGCGGCGGCAGCAGGGTGCCGGCCATGCAGGCCAGGCAGAAGATCAGCGTCATCGAAAGCCCGCGGCGCATATAGCCGTAGTACATCTGCCCGGCGCCGGGGATGCAGGCAAACAGGAAGGTCAAAAAGCTGTTCTTTTTCATATCGGTTCACGCTCCAGTTATTCGGCTTGGGCCGTTTTGCTTTGGGGTGCGGCGGGGGCGCCGGGGTCGGCCAGCTGCGCCCAGCCGCTTTGCACGGTGGCTTGCAGGGTGGAAAGCAGTTCGTTCAGGCCGCCGCTCAGGCCGTGCAGCGCATCGCCCAGCAGTTCGCTGAAAGCGGGGCGCTGCGGCGCGTCCAGCGCGCCGGTGCGCGCCGTGGCGGCGGGGGAAAAGCCGCCGAACGCCCCGAACCGCCACAGCGTAAGCGCCAGGGCGATGGCCGCGGCGGTCGAAACATAGCGGTTGGTCAGCACGCGGAACCGCCGCAGGTGCATCAGCGCCTGCACCTGGGGGATCAGGTCCCGCATCGGGGCCGAAAGGCGGATGCTTTCCAGCAGGGCGGTGTAGCGGGCCAGGCAGCGGTCGCAGAAGCTCAGGTGCTCGGCGGCTTCCAGCCGGCCCAGGTCGTCCAGCCGCTCTTCGCTCAGCGCCTGCAGACCGTCCCGGGTCAGGCAGCCGGCCGGGTCAAACAGCTGTGCGTTGTCAAACAGTTCCATCTGCGGGCGCGGGATCAGTTCCTCGCTCATGGCGCCTGCCTCCTTTCGGTAAGTTGTTTGCGCAGCAACATTTTTGCGCGGAAAAGCTGGTTCTGCACGGTGGCCGGCGGCCGCCCCAGCAGGCGGGCGATCTCGGCCACGGGCTTCTCCTCCAATAAGTACAGGGTGGCCACCCGGCCGTAGGGTTCGCGCAGGGCGCACACGGTCTGCTCCAGTTCGGCGGCGTCGGCCCGTTGTAAGTATACGTCCTGCGGGTCGGGCGGCGGGGCGGTCAGCGCGCTGCCGGCGGGCGGCGCGCCGCGCGGCTCGGGCAGGCTTTCGTGGTCCTGCGCCTCCACCCGGCGCACCCAGGCGCTTTTCAGGTGGTCTTTGCATTTGTTGGCCGCCACGCGCACCAGCCACTGCTTGCGGTAGGCCGGCTCGCACTGGTCGATGCTGGTAAAAGCAGACAGGAAGGTGTCCTGGGTCAGGTCCTCGGCGGTGGGCGGGTCATGCACGAACTGCAGGCAGACGGTGTAGATCAGCCGCTGGTACTGCTGCATCAGCTCAGAAAATTCCCGATCGGTCATACAAAGGCCCGCACCCTCCTCTCTGCTCAAAGCGCTTCTGTCTATTACTACGAGAAAGGCCCGCTGCATTTGGCAGGCGGGCCGAAAAAAATTTGCAAATTTGTGTGCGGGGGTAGGGTTAGCCGCCGAACAGGCTGCCCAGGCCGCTGAACCAGCCGCGCAGCTGGTCCAGGTCCTCCTGCATTTTCTGCATGGAATCGATCACGCCGGGCAGCTCCTCCATCACGCCGTTGAGCGCGTCCACGTCAATGCGGGAAAGCTGGTCCACCAGGTCCGGCATCGCCTGCATCATCTGGTCCAGCTGTTCGGTATCCAGCTTGGCCAGGCTGCCCTGCAGCGTGGCGGCCAGCGTGTTGACCTGCTCGCTGGCCTGCAAGATCTGCCCGTAGGTGTGGCGGGTATAGGCAAACAGCACCACGGCCAGCACCAGCATCACGGCCAGCACGATGCCGTTCAGCACAAAGCGCAGCCGCTGGTTGCGCAGCAGGCGGCGGTTCTGTTCGTCCTGCAGTTCCAGCTGGGCTTCAATGCGGTCCAGCTGGTATTTCAGGTCGGCCGGGTCGATCCGGCCGTCGCCGGTCTCGTCATCCTGCGCGCGCAGGGCGGCCGTTTTGGCGCGCAGGGCTTCGTCCATGGCGTCGTCTCTTTTCATCGCGGTCTCCTTTTCTCTTCGGCTCTTGTCAGTTTGTTTCTTGGGGGGCGGTGTTTCGCATCTCAAACCAGAACACCGAACCCTTGCCTAATTCGCTGTTTACGCCGAACGCAAACCCGTGCTGCTGCAAGATCGCCTTGGTGATCGAAAGCCCCAGCCCGGTCCCGCTCTTGCCGGCGTCTTTGCGGGAACGATAGTAGCGGTCAAAGATATAGGGCAGGTCCTCCGGCGGGATGCCGGGGCCGTGGTCCTCCACCTCCACGCGGCAGCCGCCCGCCTGCGGGATGGCCCGCAGCACGAACACGCCGTCCTCCCCGATGTGGTGGGTGGCGTTGCCCAGCAGGTTGTGCAGCACGCGCTCCATCATGGCCGGGTCGGCCCGCACCGGGCACTCGTGGTCGGCCTCCAGCTGCAGGGTCCAGCCGTTCTGGTCGCACAGGGCGTCGTACCGCCCGGCCACTTCAAAGCAGAGCGCGCTCATATCAAACTCGATCAGGTTGGGTTTGTCGGCGCCGCTCTGCACCTTGCTCAGCTCCATCACGCTGTTCACCAGCGCCGAAAGCCGGTCGGTCTCGTCCACAATGATGTTGCACTGTTCGGTGCGGCGCGCTTCGTCGCCGCCGGTCAGGTCGCGCACCGTCTCGGCATAGCCCTTGATCAGGGTCAGCGGCGTGCGCAGGTCGTGGCTCACGTTGGCCAGGATCTCCTTTTCCAGCTTGGCCGAACGCCGCACCTCCCGCGCCATATGGTTGAACTCCTGCGCCAGCAGGCCCAGCTCGTCCCGGCGGTTCACCGCCACCTGCACGTCGTAGTTGCCGGCGGCCATCTGCCGCGCCCCGTCCGAAAGCTTGCGCACCGGCTGGGTGAACCAGCGGCTGAACACCAGCGCCGCCAGCAGGTTCAGCGCGAACAGCAGGATCGCAATGGGCGGCAGCACGCGGCCCATCACCACGGCGGCGGTGTCGATCTGCGCCAAACTGGTCGATACGATCACGGCGTACTGCCGGTCCGCCGTCAGCCGGCCCACCACCATCTGCATATTCCCGGCCGAGGAAACGACCGTGTCCACGCTGCCCCGGGTGAACACCAGGCCGCGCAGCTGCACGACCTCCGGCGTGTCCACATTGATCTTGACCTGCCCGCTGAACGAGGATACGCTCTCGTGCAGGATGCAGGGGTACAGGCTTTCCAGGCAGCGCACGTTGCTCAGCGTGGCGTCGCTGATGTCCAGGCAGCAGTTTTCCAGATCCAGCCGCCCGTCGGAGGCCGCCTGCAAAAACTCCGTCCAAAAGCTCTCGTTAAAATACAGCCCGGTAAACGTCCGGCCGGAGATGGGGCTGCTGCTGGCGTCGATCATGCTCACCACGGCCGCGGCTTTGTTCTGCAGGCTGCGGCGGATGGTGCGGTGGTACATCGGCTCCAGGCCAAAGGTGATCAGCGCCCACACCAGCCCCAGCGTCAGCAGCGTAACGCCGCACAAAAACAGGATCAGCTGCTTGCGCACGCCCAGCTGCCGCAGCCGCCGGCCGAACGGGGGGTGGTCCTTTTTGCCCTGCGGCGCGCCGGCCGCGGGGACCAAAGTGTTTTTCACGTTCCCGGCCCTCCGGCGTCACAGCACATCGGGGTCGAACTTGTACCCGATGCCCCACACCGTCACGATATAGCTGCGGCACGCGCCCAGGTGGCTGCGCAGCATCTTGATGTGGGTGTCCACCGTGCGGTCCTCGCCGTAATAGTCGTAGTTCCACACCTGCTGCAAAATCTTCTCACGCGAGAGGGCGATGCCCTTGTTCTGCACCAGGAACACCAGCAGGTCGAATTCCTTGGGCGTGAGCGCCGCCTCCTGCCCGGCCACGCGCACGCTGTGGCTGGCCGTGTCGATCACCAGGTCCCCGAACGTATACACGCCGCCGGCCTCGGCCGCTTTGGGCATCGTGCGGGCCAGCACCGCCTTGACGCGGGCCACCAGCTCCCGCGGGGAGAAGGGCTTGACCACATAATCATCGGCCCCGCTCTCCAGCCCGGCCAGCTTGTCGTATTCCTCGCCGCGGGCGGTCAGCATGATGACCGGGGTGTCTATCTTGCGCGCGCGCATCTCGCGCAGGCAGGTCATGCCGTCCATGAACGGCATCATGATGTCCAAAATCACCAGGTCGACGCTGCCCTGCGCCAGCGCCGCCAGCGCCTGCGTGCCGTCCGCAGCCTCCGCGCAGGCGTAGCCCGCGTGCTGCAAATGTTCGCGGATCAGGTCGCGGATGCGGGGTTCGTCGTCAACGATCAGGATCTTTGCCATAACTTCCAAGCCTCCCAACAAAGCTCTATAGTACCATAATACCATAATACGCCGCACAGATGGGGGATTTGTGAAAGTTTTCTTAAAAAAACGGGAACCCGCGCCCCGTGCCCCCCCGGGCGGCAAATTCCCCGCCCGGGGGCGTTTGTCCCTTGTTTTTCCCGAAAAAGGGAACTATAATGACCTTATATTCAACGAACGGCCCGCCTGCGGCGGGCCCGACAGGGAGGAATGGATGGGTATGCAGATCGTTCCGTTTTGGCTCGTACCGATTTTGATCCTGTGGCCGGTGCTGGCGGCGGCGGTGCTGCCGCTGGTGCGCAGCGCCCGGGCGCGCGGCGTTGTGGTGTATGCGGCGGCCGCCGGCGTGATGGCGCTGGCCGCCGCGCTGCTGGGCGGCTGGCTGGCCGCCGGCGCGCCGGTGATCACGCTGTATGCCGACACCGGTGGGGTGGACCACCTGATGCTGGCCGGCGAACTGTTCCTGATGGCGCTGATCATCGTGCTCAGCGTGCGTTACCGCCAGTACCCGGTCATCCTGCTCTCGGCGGCGCAGACCGGGCTTTTGCTCTACACCGAGCAGACCTGGCCGGCGGCCGGCGCGTTCCATATGCAGATCGACTGCCTGACCATGCTCATGTGCGTGATCGCGGCGTTCGTGGGCGGCTTTATCTGCATCTACGCCGTGGGCTACATGAAAGCCTACCACCGGCACCATGCCGAATACGCCGACCGCAGCGGGTTCTTTTTCTCCATGCTGTTTTTGTTCCTGGGCGCGATGTTCGGGCTGGTCCTTTCGGAAAACCTTATCTGGATGTACTTCTTTTGGGAGGTCACCAGCGTCATCTCGTTCTTGCTCATCGGCTACACCCGCACCGAGGAGGCCGTGCATAACAGCTTCCGCGCGCTGTGGATGAACCTGCTGGGCGGGCTGGGCTTTGCCATCGCCATTGCGGTGGCCTCCGCCACGCTGGGCACCGTGCAGCTGGGCGAGGTGGTGGCCGCCCGCGCCGTGATCCCCATCGCCATGCTCTCGCTGGCCGGGCTGACCAAGTCGGCCCAGCTGCCGTTCTCCTCCTGGCTGCTGGGCGCGATGGTAGCCCCCACGCCGTCCAGCGCGCTTTTGCACAGCGCCACCATGGTCAAGGCGGGCGTGTACCTGCTCATCCGCCTGGCCCCGGCGCTGGCCGGTTCCGCCACCGGCATGACGGTGGCCTTTATCGGCGGCTTTACCTTTATTGCCGCCAGCATGATGGCCATTGCCCAGAACGACGGCAAAAAAGTGCTGGCCTTTTCCACCGTCTCCAACCTGGGGCTGATCGTGGCCTGCGCCGGCATCGGCGCCGAGGAGACCATCTGGGCGGCCGTGCTGCTCATGATCTTCCACTCGGTCAGCAAGTCGATGCTGTTCCAGGCGGTCGGCGCGATCGAAAACTGCCTGGGCAGCCGCGACATCGAATCGATGCACGGGCTTTTGCTGCGTCTGCCGGCGCTGACCTACATCATGGGCGTGGGCATTGCCGGTATGTACCTGGCGCCGTTCGGTATGCTGATCTCCAAGTGGGTGGCGCTGCGCGCCTTTGTGGACGCGGACAACTACCTGCTGGTCATCTTTATCGCCTACGGCAGCGCCACGACCATGCTGTACTGGGCTAAATGGCTGTGCAAGCTGGTGGCGCTGCACCGCACCAAGGAACAGGTGACCGATGTGACCCACCGCGACCAGTACCTTTCCATGCTGGTACACGCAGGCTCCACGCTGCTTTTGTGCCTTTTGTTCCCGCTGCTGGCCACCCGCGTGGTGGACCCCATCATCATGGAGCTGTTCGGTGAAGCGCACGACGTGCTTTCCATGAGCGTGCTGACCACCATGGCGGTCATGCTGGTCAGCGTGATCTTTGTGCCGGCGCTGATGTTCCTGATCACCCGCTCGGCCCATTCGCAGATCGTGCCCATCTATATGGGCGGCGCCAACGAGGGCGACAACACCTATTTTGTCAACAGCTACGGCGAACCGGAACATTTGTACCTGAGCAACTGGTACCTGCGGTTCGACTTTGGTATGCGGCGGCTGATGCGGCCTTCGGTGATCGTGGCCACCGGGGTGCTTGTGGTGATGCTTTGCGTGATCGTAGGGGGTGCAGTATGATGCCGGTGATCTCCGTAATTGCCTACCTGGCGCTGGCGCCGTTTGCGGGCGCGCTGCTGGACGGGCTGGACCGCAAGCTGGCGGCCCGTATGCAGGGGCGCAAAGGCCCGCCGCTTTTGCAGCCGTTTTACGATCTGGGCAAGCTGTTCTCCAAGCAGATGATCGCCGTCAACCGCGTGCAGATCCTGCTGAACCTGAGCTACCTGGTCTTTCTGGCCATAGCCGGTTCCATGCTGTTCGCCGGGGCGGATATCCTGATGTGTACGTTTTTGCTCTCCACGGCCGATATGTTCCTGGTCATGGCGGCTTCGTGCGATTCTTCGCCGTTTTCCACCCTGGGCGCCGGGCGCGAGATGATCCAGATGATGGCCTACGAACCGCTGGTGCTGCTGATGGCCGTGGGCTTTTACCTGGCCACCGGCACCTTCCACGTGGGCGAGATCATCCGGGCGCCCGCCTGTGCAGTCATCGCCATGCCGGGCTTTTTGCTGGGCTTTATCTTTATCACGGCCATCAAGCTGCGCAAGTCGCCGTTTGACCTTTCCACCAGCCACCACGCCCACCAGGAGATGGTCAAGGGCATCACCACCGAAATGTCCGGCCCGGCGCTGGGCATCGTCACCGTGGCCGAATACTACGAGATCGTGCTGATGCTGGGCATTGTGGCGCTGTTTTTCCTCAACAGGCACTGGTGGAGCTGGCCGCTGGCCGTCGCCGCCTGCCTGCTGGTCTATTTCCTGGAAGTTCTGTGGGACAACGTCAGCGCCCGCGTCAAGTGGGACACGCTGCTGGGCAGCTGCTGGGTCGCCACGCTGCTGACCGGCGGACTCAACGGCCTGATCCTGATGTTCGTGCGCTGAGCGGGAGGGAATACACAATGGCAAAACTGGCAAAGTCTCCCTGGCTGCTGCACTACGACGGCAGCAGCTGCAACGGGTGCGACATCGAGGTGCTGGCCTGCACCACCCCGGTGTACGATATCGAACGGTTCGGCATCATCAACACCGGCGACCCGTTCCAGGCCGATATCCTGCTGATCACCGGCGGCATCAACCACCAGAGCGAAGCGGTGGTCAAGCAGATCTACAGCCAAATGCCCGACCCCAAGGTGGTGGTGGCGGTGGGCATCTGCGCCTGCACGGGCGGCGTGTTCAAGGACTGCTACAACATCAAGGGCGGCGTTGACACCGTGATCCCGGTGGATGTGTATGTGCCGGGCTGCGCGGCGCGGCCGCAGGCCATCATAGACGGCGTGGTCAAAGCGCTGGAAATTTTGCAGCAAAAGCGCGAGGCCTTTTTGGCCCGGCGCGCGTAAGGAGGGGCGGTATGGAACAGGGAAAAAACACCATTGAACCGGTCAAGGCGGAGGATTTCCTGCCCGCGGTCATCCACTGCAAAATGCAGGGCTGGCGGCTGGTGCAGCTGTGCGCCACCCGGCTGCCCGGCCGGTACGAGCTGAGCTATTCGTTCGCCAAGGACCTTGCTTTGCGCACGCTGCGCCTGGTGGTGGACGAAACGGACCGGGTGCCCAGCATCACCCAGATCTACCCCGGCGCCTTTTTGCAGGAAAACGAAATGGCGGAACTGTTCGGCGTACAGGTGGCGGACATCAGCCGGGACTACCGGCAAAAGCTGTACCGCATCGCGCGGGAAACGCCGTTCAAGGAAAAGGGGTGAGAGCATGGCCAAGCAAAGCATCGTTCCGTTCGGCCCGCAGCACCCGGTGCTGCCGGAGCCTGTACACCTGGACCTTGTGCTGGAGGACGAGGTCGTGGTCAAGGCCGTGCCCAGCATCGGCTTTGTACACCGCGGGCTGGAAAAACTGGTCGAGACCAAGGATTTTAAGGAATACGTCTATATTGCGGAGCGCGTGTGCGGCATCTGCAGCTTTGGCCACGGCATGGGCTACTGCCAGAGCGTGGAGCACATCCTGGGCGTCGAGGTGCCCCGCCGGGCCGACTACCTGCGCACCATCTGGATGGAGATGAGCCGCATCCACAGCCACCTGCTGTGGCTGGGCCTGCTGGCCGACGCCATGGGCTTTGAAAGCCTGTTCATGCAGAGCTGGCGGCTGCGGGAAAAGATCCTGGATATGTTCGACGCCACCACCGGCGGGCGCATCATTTTTTCGGTCAACTGCATCGGCGGCGTGCTGAAGGATATGGACAACGGGATGCTGCGCCGCCTGGTGGAAACGCTGGATTCCATCGAGCGCGACCTGCGCCCGCTGGCCGATACGTTTTTGCAGGATTACACGGTCGGCACCCGCCTGATCGGCCTGGGCGTGCTCAAGGGCGAGGACGCCACGCTGGCCGGGGCCGTCGGCCCGATGCTGCGCGCCAGCGGCGTGGGTTACGACGCGCGCCAGCTGGGCTATGCGGCGTACAACGATCTGGACTTTGCGCCGGTCACGGCGCAGGAGGGCGATTCCTACGCGCGCTGCCAGGTGCGCATCCAGGAGATCTACCAGTCCATCCGCCTGATCCGCCAGGCGGCGGACAAGATCCCGAATGGGCCGATCTCCGTGCCGGTCAAGGGCAACCCCAACGGCGAGTACTTCCAGCGCATCGAGCAGCCGCGCGGCGAGGCCGTATACTATGTAAAGGGCAGCGGCGGCAAGTTCATCGACCGCTTCCGCCTGCGCACGCCGACCACAAGCAACATCCCGCCCATGCTGGATATGCTCAAGGGCTGCCAGCTGGCCGATGTACCGCTGCTGATCCTGACCATCGACCCCTGCATCAGCTGTACCGAGAGGTGAGACCATGCGACCGATCCGACTGTTCCCCTTTGCCCACACCGCGCTGCAAAACCTGTTCCGCAAGCCGGTAACGACCCGGTACCCGTTTGCCCCTGCCCAGTACCCGGAGCGGATGCGCGGCCATGTGGAGATCGATATCGAAGCCTGCATCAGCTGCGGGCTGTGCGCGCGCAGCTGCCCGCCCGGCGCGCTGAAGGTGGACCGCGCCGCGCGCACCTGGACCATCGACCGGTTCGACTGCGTGCAGCCCTGCAACCGCGTGAACAACTGCCCCAAAAAGTGCCTGCGCATCGTGCCCGGCTACACCGTGCCCGACACCGCCAAGCACAGCGAGACCTTTACCCGCCCGGCCCCGGCGCAAACGGAGGCCCCGGCGGCCGGCGGCCGCCCGGTCAACGACCCGGACAAATGCGTCTACTGCACGCTGTGCGCCAAAAAATGCCCGCAGCAGGCCATCACGGTGGATCGCGCGGCCAAGACCTGGGCGCTCAACGCCGAAGCCTGCGTGGGCTGCGGCGTGTGCGCGGCCGCCTGCCCCAAAAAGTGCCTGACCCTGCAATAAAGCCCCCGCCCCCGCCGGCTGGAACGCGACCGGCGGGGGCGGGGTTTGCCGTGCAGGCTCACTCGGTGGGGAACACGCTCTCGTCCAGCGGCTCGGCGGCGGTCTCGGCGGCCGGGGCTTCGGCCGCGGCCGTCTCGGCGCCGGCTTTGGCGGCGGTGACCAGGCCGGTCACCGTGCCGGAGGGCTTGCCCAGCAGGTACGCCCCCACCGGCTTTGTCTTATACACCAGCAGCACGCAGTAGGTGTCGTCCTGCCCGTCCGAAAGCGCCGGGCACAGCGCCGTCCATTTTTCCACCGTTTTGCCCTTGTAATCGGTCAGCGAAAGCCCGCTTTCCCCCACCACCTGGTCAAAGGCGGCAAAGCTGTCGTCCCACCGCTTGGGGACCTTGACCTGGTCCACCGCCGCGGTGGAAAGGTCCACCTCAAAGCCGTAGCCGGTAAAATAGGCGGCAATGTCCTGCGTGGTCTCGATCACGGTCGTTTCGGCCGCGGCGGCGGTGGGCACGGCCGCGCCGGCAAAGTGTACGGCCGCCGTAACGGTGCCGGCCAGGCAGGCCGCGCACAGCGCCAGCGCCCCGGCCTGCCGCAGCCGGGGTTTGGTGACGGTAAACAAAAACATGGCAAAGGCCCCCTCCCTGTATTCCTGCCCCAGGGTATGCGCGCGGCGGCGCGGGTATGCGCGGCCGGCGCTGGAATTTTGCCCGGCTTGGTGCTACAATAAGGGCAGCGCCGCCGGGAGGGGGCTGAGCCTATGCATGAACTGACCATCACCCAAAACATACTGGAAATTTCGCTGCGCGCGGCCAAAGAGCAGGGCGCGGCGCATATCCGCGCCATCCGCCTGGCCATCGGCCCTTTTTCCGGCGTGGTGCCGGACTGCGTGCAGATGTACCTGGACGTGCTGGCCAAAGGCACGCCGGCCGAAGGCGCGCGCATCGAAGCCCGCCGCCTGCCGCTGCGGGTGGAATGCCGGGACTGCGGCACAAAGGCCGAGATCGACCGCAGCAGCATCCGCTGCCCCGTGTGCGGCGGCGTGCGGCTCAAGCGGCTGTCCGGCCGCGAATGTACTGTGGAAAGCTTGGAGGTCGATTGATATGGAGATCAAGGTTCTGCACCAGGTCCTGGAATGGAACCAAGACGTCAGCGCCGAGGTGCGCCGCACCCTGGCCGAAAACAAAGTCTGCCTCATCAACGTCATGGGCAGCCCCGGCGCGGGCAAGACCAGCCTGCTTGCCGCGCTCATCGCCCGCCTGCGGGGGCAGTTCCGCATCGGCGTGATCGAAGGCGACATCACCGGCCAGAGCGACGCCGAAAAGATCGCCGCGCTGCACATCCCCGCCGTGCAGCTCAACACCGACGGCGCCTGCCACATCGAGGCCATGAGCATCCGGAACATCCTGCCGCAGTTCGACCTGGCGGCGCTGGACGTACTGTTTGTGGAAAACATCGGCAACCTGGTCTGCCCGGCCGAGTTCGACATCGGGGAAAACTTCCGCCTGACCGTGCTCAGCATCCCGGAAGGGGACGACAAGGTGGCCAAATACCCGCTCATGTTCACCGATACCGACTGCCTGGTGCTGAGCAAATGCGATATGCTGCCCTATTTCGATTTTGATACGGCCCGCGTCACGGCCGATTACCGCGCCGTCAACCCGGAAGGCCCGCAGTTCCAAACCTCCGGCCGCACCGGCGCGGGCATGGACGCGCTGGCCGCCCACCTGGCCGGGCGCATCCGCGCCGCCCTGGCATGAAGCGCCGCCTGCGCCTGCGGGTCGGCGGCATCGTGCAGGGGGTGGGGTTCCGCCCGTTTCTGCACCGGCTGGCCCGCCGCTATGCCCTGGCCGGCTGGGTGCGTAACACCGCCGCCGGGGTCGAGGGCGAAGTCGAAGGCGAACCCGCCGCGCTGGAGGCGTTTGCCCGGGCGCTGCGCACCCAGGCCCCGCCGCTGGCCGTGGTGGAGCAGGTGGAGACCGAACTGCTGCCTGACCCGGCCGGCTACGCCGGCTTTGTCATCCGCCCCAGCGCGCCGGGGGCCGGGGCCACGCTCGTTTCGCCCGACCTGGCCCCCTGCGCGGCCTGCCTGCGGGAGCTGAACGACCCGGCCGACCGCCGCTACCGCTACCCGTTTATCAACTGCACCGACTGCGGGCCGCGCTTTTCCATCCTGCGCGCGCTGCCCTACGACCGCGCCAACACCACCATGGCCGGCTTTGCCATGTGCGGGGCCTGCGCGGGGGAATACGCCGCCATCGAAAGCCGCCGCTACCACGCGCAGCCCAACGCCTGCCCCGTGTGCGGGCCTCGGGCCTTTTACTGCGGGCCGGACGGCCGCCCGCGCCCCGGCGACCCCATCGCCCTGGCGCAGCGGGCGCTGGCTGCGGGCGGCATCGTGGCGGTCAAGGGCACGGGCGGCATCCACCTGGCCTGCGACGCCCGCAGCGAAACCGCCGTTTTGCGCCTGCGCCGGCGCAAGCGCCGCCCCGACCGCCCGCTGGCCGTGCTTTGCCGCGATGTGGCAACGGTGCGCGCGTTCTGCCGCGCTACGCCGGAGGAACTGGCCTGCCTGCAAAGCGCGCGGCGGCCCATCCTGCTGCTGGAAAAGCGCGACCCCGACGCCTGGGGCTTTTTGAGCGCCACCGCCCGCCTGGGCGTGCTGCTGCCCTACACGCCGCTGCACGCGCTGCTGGCCGACGGCACGGCCGGCGGCCCCGACGCCCTGGTGCTGACCAGCGCCAACGCGCCCGGCTGCCCCGTTTTGACCGAAAACGCGCCCGCCCTGGCCGCCCTGGCCGATGTGGCGGACGGATTTTTGCTGCACGACCGCCCCATTTGCAACCGCTGCGACGATTCGGTGGCCATGGTGTGGCAGGGCGCGCCGTATTTTTTGCGCCGCAGCCGCGGCTGGGCGCCGCAGCCGGTGCTGCTGGCCGCGCCGGCCGAAGGCGTGCTGGCCTTTGGCGCGGAGCAAAAGGCCGGCTTTGCCCTGGGGCGCGGCCGCCACGCCTTTTTAAGCCAGCACATCGGGGACTTGAAAAACGCCGAAACGCTGGACCATTACCGCGCCGCGCTCAAAACCTACCGCCAATGGTTCCCCGTGCCGCTGCGCCGGGTGGTGTGCGACGCGCACCCGGACTACCTTTCCACCCGCGAGGCCGAAGCCTGCGCCGCGGCGGCCGGCGTGCCGCTGCTGCGCGTGCAGCACCACTGGGCGCACATGGCGGCCTGCCTGGCCGATAACAAGCTGGCCGGCCCGGCCTTTGCGTTTGTGTGGGACGGCACCGGCCTGGGGGCGGACGGCACGATCTGGGGCGGCGAATGCCTGGTCGGTGATCTGCGCGGCTATACCCGCGTCGGCTCGGTGCGGCCGGTGCCGCTGGCCGGCGGGGACGCCGCCGTGCGCCAGATCGGCCGCATCGCGCTGGCCCTGCTGCTGGACGCGGGCCTGCCGCCGGAAACCGCCCCCGTGCCGCCCGCGCAGCGCCCGGCGCTTGCCGCCCTGCTGCAAAGCGGGCTGCGCTGCCCGCGCGCGGGCAGCGTCGGCCGCCTGTTCGACGGCGTATACGCCCTGCTGACCGGCGTGGGCGCCGTCAGTTACGAGGGCCAGGGCGCCGAACGGCTGGAGGCGCTGGCCCGCCCGCAGATCCCCGGCCGGGAATACCCGGTCGAATTTTACACGCAGGACGGCGTGCGCTGGCTGGATACCCGCCCGCTGGTGCGCGCCCTGGCGGCCGATGCGGCGGCCGGTGTGCCCCGCGCTGCCGCCGCGCGCGGCTTTTTGGACGCGCTGTGCGCCGCCGCGCTGGACCAGTGCCGCGCGCTCAACCCGGGGCGGCTGCCGGTGCTGCTCACCGGCGGGGTGTTCCTGGACCGCTACCTGCTGGAAAACATCACCCGCCGGCTCACGGCGGCGGGTTTTACCGTTTATACGCACCGCCGCGTCTCGCCCGGCGACGAGGGCCTGCCCCTTGGCCAGCTGGCCATCGGCGCGGCATACGATACGGAATAAGGAGGGCTGCCGTTATGTGTTTGGCCGTTGCGCTGCGCATTGCATCCATCGAGGGCCGCTGGGCCGTGGGGGAGGCCGCCGGCCTTTCCCAAAAGCTGCGGGTGGACTTTTTGCCCGGCGTGCAGGTGGGGGACTATGTCATGGTCCACGCCGGCTTTGCCATCCAAAAGCTCACCCCGCAGCAGGCGCGGGAAAACCTTGAAAGCATCCGGGAGGCCATCGATGCCCTGGGAACTGTCTGAGTCGGAATTCCGCGCCCCGGCCGGCGCGGACCGCCTGGCCGCGGCCATCCGCCGCCGCGCGCAGGCGCTGGGCCGCCCCGTGCGCCTGATGGAGGTGTGCGGCACCCATACCATGGCCATCACCAAAGCGGGGCTGCGCGGCCTGCTTGCGCCGCAGGTGCGGCTGCTGTCCGGCCCGGGGTGCCCGGTGTGCGTCACGCCGGCCGGCGCCATCGACGCCGCGCTGGCCCTGGCCGCCCGCCCCGGCGTGACGGTGGCCAGCTACGGCGACCTGCTGCGCGTGCCCGGTTCGCAGCCCGGCGATACGCTGCTGCGCCGCCGTGCGCTGGGGGCCGGCGTGCAGGTGGTCTATTCGCCCATGGAGGCGGTGGCGCTGGCCGCCGCCGACCCTGCGCGCCAGGTCGTGTTTTTGGGCGTCGGCTTTGAAACGACCGCCCCCGGCACCGCCGCCGCCGTACAGGAGGCCGCCGACCGCGGCCTGGCCAATTTTACGGTGCTCTGCCTGCTCAAGCGCACCGCGCCGGCGCTGCGCGCGCTGCTGGCCGCGCCGGATTTTGCGGTGGACGGCTTTTTGTGCCCCGGGCACGTGGCGGCCGTTACCGGCGCGCAGGAATTTGCTTTTCTGCCGCAGGAATACGGCCTGCCGGCGGTGGTGGCCGGGTTCGAGCCGGCCGATATCCTCTATGCGGCCTACCGCCTTGTCAGCCGGCTGGACGGGGGCGCGCCGGCCTTGGAAAACGAGTACACCCGCGTGGTCGCGCCGCAGGGCAACCCGGCGGCGCAGGCGGCCGTGCGCGCGGTGTTCGCCCCGGCGGACAGCGTCTGGCGCGGGCTGGGGGCCATCCCGCAAAGCGGGCTGGCGCTGCGGCCGGCCTGGCGGGGGTTTGACGCCGCCGCGCGCTTTGGCCTGGAACTGCGCCCCGGCGCGGAACCGCCCGGCTGCCGCTGCGGCGATGTGCTGCGCGGCGCGTGTACGCCCGGCGGCTGCCCGCTGTTCGGCAAAGCCTGCACCCCGGCCGACCCGGTCGGCCCGTGCATGGTATCGGGCGAAGGTGCCTGTGCCGCGGCGTACCGCTACGGCCTAACGGAAGAATGAAAGGGTGGGGACTATGCAGGAGATCATCACGCTGGACTACGGCAGCGGCGGGGTAAAGACCGCCCGCCTGATCGAGGAGATCTTGCTGCCCGCGTTCAAAAACACGGCGCTGGACAGCCTGGGCGACGCCGCCCTGGTGCCCGGCGGGGCGCAGCTCGTCTTTTCCACCGACAGTTTTGTGGTCACGCCCTGGCGGTTCCCCGGCGGGGACATCGGCAAGCTGGCGGTGTGCGGCACCGTCAACGATGTGTGCATGGCCGGCGGCGACCCGCGCGTGCTCAGCTGCGGGCTGATTTTGGAGGAGGGCTTCCCGCTGGACGACCTGCGCGCCATCGTGGAGTCCATGGCCCGCGCCGCGCGGCAGGCCGGCGTGCAGATCGTGACCGGCGACACCAAGGTGGTCGAGCGCGGCAAGGGCGACGGCGTCTACATCAACACCGCCGGCATCGGCGTGCTGCGCACGCCGGGGCTGGGCCGCGCGGCGCTGCGCGCGGGCGATGCGGTGCTTGTCAGCGGCAGCGTGGGCTGCCACGGCGCGGCCGTGCTGGCCGCGCGCAGCGGGCTGCCCGGCGGCGGGGCGCTGCGCTCCGACTGCCGCTGCCTGCGGGACTTGAGCGCCGCCGCGCTGGATGCCGGCGGCGTGCGGATCCTGCGCGACCCCACCCGCGGCGGCGTGGCCACCACGCTCAACGAATTTGTCGAGGGCGGCCCCCTTGGCATCGAACTGGAGGAAAGCGCCCTCCCGGTCGATGCGCCGGTGGCCGCCGTCTGCGACCTGCTGGGCCTGGACCCGCTGTACGCCGCCTGCGAAGGCCGCCTGCTGGCCGTTGCCGCGCCCGAACGCGCCGACGCCGTGCTGGCCGCGCTGCGCGCGCTGCCCGGCGGCGAGGGCGCCGCGCGCATCGGCGCCGTCACCGCCCGCCGCCCCGGCACGGTGGCGCTGCGCACGGCGCTGGGCGGCAGCCGCCTTTTGCCCAAGCTCACCGGCGCCCAGCTGCCGCGCATCTGCTGAACATAAAAACACGGCTCCCCGGGACCGTCAGGGTCCCGGGGAGCCGTTTTCGGTTATAGAGCCGGGCTTACAGCAGCCCCTGCAGCAGGATCGCCGCGATCAGCACGGGCAGGATGAACTGGAAGTAGGGCTTGAGCCAGCGGGGCAGCTTGACGCCTTCGCCGGCGTTGGCTTCGGCCAGGTAGTTGTCAAAGCCCCAGCCCCAGCGCGAAACGCAGAACAAAAGGTAGATCAGGCTGCCGATGGGCAGCAGCAGGTTGCTGACCAAAAAGTCCTCGCCGTCCAGGACGGTGGAGCCGGGGCCGAGCGGCTGGAACGCCGACCACACATTGTACCCCAGCACGCAGGGCAGGCTGGCCACCAGGATGAACAGCCCGCCCGCCAGCACGCTGGTGCGGCGGGAAAGGCGGAACTCGTCCATCAGGCAGGCAATGATGTTTTCGAACACGGCAATGACCGTGGTAAAGCTGGCAAAGGTCATGAACAAAAAGAACAGCGCGCCCCACAGCCGGCCGCCGGCCATGCCGGCGAACACGTTTGGCAGCGTGATAAAAATCAGGCTGGGGCCGCTGTCCGGGCTGACGCCGAACGTGAAGCAGGCGGGGAAGATGATCAGCCCCGCGCTGATGGCCACAAAGGTATCCAGCACGCAGATGCGCGCGCTTTCGCCGGGCAGCGTGTACTTGCGCTCCATATAGCTGCCAAAGATCTCCATGGCGCCGATGCCCAGGCTCAGGGTAAAGAACGACTGGTTCATGGCCGCCATGATCACGTTGCCCAGGCCGACTTCGGCCGCGCGGGTAAAGTCGGGCAGCAGGTAAAAGCGCAGGCCCTCGGCCGCGCCGGGCAGCGTTACGCTGCGCACCACCAAGATCAGGATCAGCACCAGCAGCGCGGCCATCATCCACTTGCCCACGCGCTCCAGGCCGTTGTTCAGCCCAAAGCTGGTCACCACCAGGCCCAGCACCACGGTCAGCACGGTCCAAAAGCCCATTTCCAGCGGGTTGGCCAGCATCTCGTTGAACAGCGTGCCGGCGGTCTCCGGCGTGGTGCCGGCAAACGCGCCGGTCACATACTTAAAGCAGTAGGCCATCATCCAGCCGTTGACGGTGGTATAGTACATCATCAGCAAACAGCACCCGGCCAGGCAGGCCCAGCCGTGCCAGTGCCACTTGGAACCCTTTGGTTCCAGCGCGCGGTAAGCCTTGCCCGCGCTGCCGCGCCCGGCGCGGCCCACGGCCTGTTCCATCGTCAGGATGGGGATGCCCATGCAGACCAGGAACAAAAGATAGAACAGAACAAACACGCCGCCGCCGCTTTCGCCCGTCAGGGTGGGGAAGCGCCACACATTGCCGATGCCGATGGCGCAACCCGCGCTGACCAGGATAAAGCCCAGCCGCGAACCAAAAGACGCACGTTTTTCCACAAAAATTCCTCCTCTTTTATATACACCAGTTCCTATTATACGCGCCTGCCCGCGCGCAGGCAAGAGGGGGCAAAGGGAAATTTGCGGAAAAATGCTTGGGCCGGCGGCGGCGCCGGTTTGCTTTGGGCGCCCTCTTTTTTTACGCCAGGCCGAACGCCGCCAGCAGCGCGCCCAGGCCGAACAGCCCGAACGAGGAGGTCAGTATCCACAGCAGCCACAGCGGGATCAGGCCGACAAGGATGAATATATAATCAAGCAGCTGCGGCGCCAGGCAGCAGCGCCCGCTGCGCCGGCTGCGGTACACGGTGTACGGCTCGCCGGGCCTGGCTTTTATGCGGTAGCTTGCTCCGGCACGGAAAGTCTCGGTGCCCGTTTCGCCGCGCAGCGCAAACAGCGGGTACAATGTGGTCGAATCATCGGTGTATTCGGTCAGGACGCCAAGATACTCGGCGTCCACCGCCTCCAGCATCCCCAGCGCGTACAGCGCCAACCATGCCAGCGGCCACAGGTATTGGCGCAGCGCGATCGGCATCACGCAGACCAGCAGCGCTGCGAACAGGGCCAGCGAGACCGCGCCGCCCACCGCCATCACAAAGGAACCGGCCGGCGTGGGGGCATCGACCGTGTGCTCAGACAGCTGAGCAAGGAACTCGCGTCCGTTCACCAGCAGCACCAGGCCGACCGCCGCAAAAGCCGCGCCCAAAAACGCTTGCAGCAGCCACCAGGGGCGCAGCTCTTGGGCCGGTTTTACCTTGCCGTCCGCCCGGACGGCGATGCGCACCCGCTGGCCGGGGGTGCTGGGGCCGGCCAGCGCCGCTGCGTAGCGGCAGGCCGCGGTCTGCGTCCGGCCGCCCTCCAGGTATTCCAGCGTGGCCAGCACGCCGGACTTGGCGGCGGCAAACCGGCCCTTGACATTTTCCGGTGCAAGGTCGAACCGCAGGCTGCGCACGGTGGCCGTGAACCGGCGGGCCGCCAGCCACGGCCAAGCGCGCCGCAGCCCCCGCACGGCCAAATAAATGAACAGCGCGCCCAGCGCCAGGCAGATCAAAGCGGCGATCCAGCGGCCCATGGTCATCCTCCTGTGTGGTTGAGATGTGGGGCATCCCCCGCCTTTATTGTAACGCCCCGCCGCCCGCCCGGCCACCATCCGCCCGGAAAATCGCCGTAAAAAATACGTAAAACCCCGGCGCTTTCGGCGCCGGGGTCAGGTTTAAGTATGGCAGCTTACACGACCAGGAATACCATGGTGGCCGGGTCAACGGTCAGCGTGCCGGCGGGCTGGGCCGCGCCGGACAAATCGGGCAGTTCGCTTTCGCCCGCAAGTTTCAGCTCGCGGCCGTTCAGCTTCATGACCGGGGCGCGCAGGCTGTCCGCCGAAAGCGTGTAGCGCACGGCGTCGGTCGGCAGCTCTACGGTGGTGGCTTCGGTCGTGGAGTTGTTGATGATCAGGTAGACCTTGCCCTCCTTGCCGTCCCGGCGGCTGTGGACGAACACGCGCGCGCCTTCGCGCAGCGGTTCGCCGCTGTCGTACACGGTGGTGCCCATCAGGCGGTTCCACAAAAGCACCGCAAAGTAGTTGGGCCGCGGGTCAAACACTTCGCGCGCCAGGAACGCATAGTCCGAAGCCGCCAACGTATTGTGGAAGATCACGCCGTCGGTCAGGGTGGCGAACTCGCCCAGCTCGTTCAGCGTGCGGAACACATCCAGGTAGGTCGAAGCCCAGGTATCGCCGCCGCCGCCGGCGTCGCCGGATTCGGTCACCCACATCTGGCCGCCGGGGCAGTATTTGTCGCGCAGCGGGAGGTTGGCGCGGCAGCTCTTGCCGGCCACGGCCAGGTATTCTTCGGTCGTGGCCTGGTCCGCCTGCCAGTGGGAGGCCGGCATGATGGAGGCCAGCCGCTCCGAAATGCC
>CALWNS010000258.1 GCA_944382805.1 uncultured Gemmiger sp.
TCAACACCGTGGGCGACCTCATCAACAAGAGCGAGGACGACATGATGAAGGTGCGCAACCTTGGCCGCAAGAGCCTGGAAGAAGTCATGGCGAAATTGGACAGCCTGGGCTTCACGCTCACCAAAGAAGACGATAACTGATAAAGGAGTGAAACGGAATGCCCGGTACTAGAAAGCTTGGCCGCGCCACTGACAGCCGCAAGGCGATGCTGCGCGCCATGGTCACCTATCTGTTCGAAAACGGCAAGATCGAGACCACCGTCACCCGCGCCAAGGAGGTCCGCTCCATGGCCGAGAAGATGATCACCCTGAGCAAAGCCGGCGATCTGCACGACAAGCGCCAGATCTTCAGCTACATCACCAAAGAGGATGTGGCCAAGAAGGTCATCGATGTCTACGGCGCCAAGTATGCCGACCGCAACGGCGGCTACACCCGCATCATCCGCACCGGCGTGCGCCGCGGCGATGCCGCCGAGACCGCCATCCTGGAACTGGTCTAAGTTCCGGCGCCAAACAGGCAAAACCAAACAGGAGCGTACCCCGCAAAGGGTACGCTCCTGTTTTTTGTCTGTTATTGTATGAATGCGGCCGGGGCGCGCGTCAGCGGTTGTAGCGCGGCACATTGGGGAAGATCGCCCGCGCGCTGAAGCGGCCGTTCGGGTCGTACATCTCAAAATGACAGTGCGCGCCGAACGAATAGCCGGTGTTGCCCACATAGCCGATGACCTGCCCCTGCTCCACATAGTCGCCCACATTGACGACAAAGTGGGTCATGTGGCCGTACAGCGTGCGGTAGCCGCCGCCGTGGTCGATCACCACATAGTTGCCATAGCTGTTCCTGTCGCCCTGCGTGCGGATGCCGTTCCAGCGGTAGGCGGTGGTCACGGTGCCGGCGGCCGAAGCCAGGATCGGCGTGCCCTGCGTGGCCGCGATGTCGGCGCCTTTATGCCCGCTGCCCATCCAGCGGCTGACATGGTTGTACTGCGGCACCGGCCAGATAAAGGAAACGCCGTTGCGCTCGCCGCGCATATAGTCCTTCAGCTGCGTGCCGGTCACCAGCTGCTCGGTCACCGGTTCGCGCAGCGTCTGCACGCTGATGGTGCGCACCTCGCGGGCAACGCCGTCCACCGCCACGGTGTCCTGCGTGATCTCCCGCAGGCCGTTCTGGCCGGCCTGCAGAACGATCGTCTCGCCGTATTCATAGGCGGCCGATTCCTCGCTCACGCTGGGGTAGGGGATATCCTCCGTATAGGTGCTGCGCTCGATGGTACACACCTGCAGCGGCTGCGTTTCATCGCCGATCAGCCGCTGCACGACCTCCTCGGCCGGCAGCACCGAGTCGGAGTAGTACAGCCCGTCCGTCAGCTCCAGGCTGTGCAGGAACTCCACCCGCTGGTCGGGGTCGTACACATCGGCATAGGGGGCCAGCAGGCTCTGCAAAAAGCTGCGCAGGTGGTCGCCCTCGTTGGTCACGGACCACAGCGCGCCGTCCACATACACGGCCGTGGCCTCCTGCAGCGCCCCGCCGGTGGCGCGCAGCAGCGCGTTGACCAGTTCGGTCTGGGTCATGGCCGGCTCGTCGGCCGCCGCCAGCGTGTAGGTGGGGGACAGCACGGCCTCCTCGTCCTGCGGCGTTTGGCCGGCGGCCTCCAGCACGGCGCGCGCGTTGTCCATGCGTTCGTACACGGCGGCGCGCGCGGTGTCCAGCATCTGCTCGTTGGTTATGTAGCCCAGGACCTGGCCGTTCATTTCCACCCGCAGCAGGTAGCGCCGCCCCAGGGCGGCGCGCACCAGCAGCAAAAAGACGGCCGCGCACACGGCGGCCGCAGCGGCGCCGATGATGCGGGCGGCCCGGCCGCGGCGGCCGGGGGCAGCGGACGCCGCGGGCAGCGCTTCGCCCAGCGGCTGCAGCAGCGCGGCCAGCACATCGACCACCCCGCGCAGGATCAGGGCGGCAAAGCGCAGCAGCCCGCGCCCTGCGCGCAGCAGTTCGTATTCGACCAAAAAGCCGATCACATATAAAAATTGCCCCAGCTCATGCCAGTGCGGCAGCGCGCGCAGCCGCAGGGCGGCGCGCTGCCGGCGCTCGGCCCGGGCCAGGTCCCGCCGCCACCGCTTTACGATGCGCTGGCAGCGCCGGTCGTCGGCCCGGGCCTGCCGCCGGGAATAGGTGCTTGTTTTCATCATAGGCTATACGGAAATACGGCCGCGCCGCGCGCAGCCGCGGATCATCAGAGAAAAACGGCGAAAGCGGTCTAATACAGTAGACCGTTCATCCCGTCCAGTCTAACACACCGGGCCGCGTCTGTCAAGGCGGCGCGCGCCGCCGCGCAGGGCCGGCAATGGTACCGGCGGGGCGGGGGCGGTGCGGCGGCATTGAAAAATATTTGTAAAATCCACCAGAATTTCTCCCACAGACGGTCGGCGGCGGTGTGCAAGGTGCGGAAAATGACAAAAAGCGAAAAAAAGCGACGCTAAGATAATGATTTTCGGGGAATGCTGTGATAAAATGAAACTGAGCAATAGCGTGCCGCGCGCCCAAAGGCGCGGCGGCAGGTTTTTGCTGCGCAGCAACGGGGCGCGCCGCCCGCTTTCCCTTTAAGGCCGGCCAGCCCCCAACAGCATAAAGGAGACGTTTATGGCGGAACAAAATCTTGGCCCTCGTGACTTTTTCGTTAAGGAAGAAGCGGTCGCGGACCTGGCGCTGCTGGCCTGCCCCGGCGCCGAGGAACTGGCGAACCTGGTGGACGGCCACCTGGTCCGCTGGGCGCGGGAAGTCGGCATGGATGTGGATACCTTCGTCATCCCGTCCGACTGCCCCCGCTTCCAGTCCGGCGACGCCAAAGGCCTGGTCAAAAAATCGACCCGCGGCGATGATCTGTTCATCTTTGTGGACCCGGGCAACTACAGCGTGACCTACAAGCTTTTTGGGTACGAAAACCATCTTTCGCCCGACGACCATTTCCAGAACCTCATGCGCCTGATCCAGGCTTCGTCCGGGCGCGCCCACCGCGTCAGCGTGGTCATGCCCAGCCTGTACGGCGGGCGGCAGCACCGCCGCGTCAGCCGCGAAAGCCTGGACTGCGCGTTCGCGCTGCAGCAGCTGCGGGCGGCCGGCGTCAAGAACATCATCACCTTTGACGCGCACGACCCCCGCGTGCAGAACGCCGTGCCCACCATGAGCTTCGACAACGTCATGCCCACCTACCAGGTGCTCAAGTGCCTGCTGCACCATGTGCCGGACGTCCGCTTTGATAAGGAGCATTTCATGGTCGTCTCGCCGGACGAAGGCGCCATGAACCGCAATATGTACTATTCCAGCGTGCTGGGCTGCAACCTGGGTATGTTCTACAAGCGGCGCGATTACTCCCGCATCGTCAACGGGCGCAACCCCATCGTGGCGCACGAGTACCTGGGCGAAAGCGTAGAGGGCAAGGATGTGTTCATTGCCGACGATATCATCGCCTCCGGCGAAAGTATGCTCGACATCGCCTACGGCCTCAAGCTGCGCGGCGCGCGCAAGATCTTTACCTACGCCACCTTCCCGCTGTTCACCTCCGGCCTGGACAAGTTCGACAAAGCCTACCAGGACGGCATCGTGGCCGCCGTGCTGGGCACCAACCTGACCTACCGCACGCCGGAACTGCTGGGCCGCGAATGGTACCACGATGTGGACGTGTCCAAGTACACGGCCTACTTTGTGGCTGCCATCAACCACGACAAGAGCGTTTCCAGCATCATCGATCCCATCATCAAGATCCGCGCCCTGCTCGACAGCCATGGCATCCCCATGGGCGGGCAGGAATAAGCCGCAGACCCCATACGCCCCTGTTTTGCCTGTGCCGTTCCGGCACAGGCAAAATGTTTGTATGAATTTGCCCATGGGTTTGCATTGATTTGCATTGAAAAGGAAAAAACGCTATACTATCTAGTGGAAAAAATCGTGTTGGGCGGGGCAGACACCCCGCGGAAAGGGGACACCCATGCTTCCGATCGATCAGCTGCGCGCCCTGGTGCAGGGCAAAAAGGTCGCGTTCATCGGCGCCGGCGTCAGCCACAAACAGTGCATCGAACAGTTCGTCGCCCTGGGCGCCCAAGTGACCCTGTGCGACCAGAAACCCACGCTGGAGTCTTTTGGCGATTATGCCGCCACGCTGCGCCGCCTGGGCGTGGCGCTCAGCCTGGGCGAACGGTATACCGATGGCTTTGCCGGCCAGGATATCATCATGCGCACGCCGGGCTACGAGTATTTCCGCCCCGAACTGCAGGCGGCCAAGCAGGCCGGCGCGCTGGTCACCAGCGAGGTGGAGCTCTTTTTTGAATACTGCCCCTGCGAGATCGTAGCCGTGACCGGCTCCGACGGCAAGACCACCACCACCACCCTCATTGCCAAAATGCTGGAGGCCGCCGGCCGCACCGTGCTGCTGGGCGGCAACATCGGCGCGGCGCTGCTGCCCCGCCTGGCCGAAGTGCAGCCCGGCGACATCGCCGTGGTGGAACTGTCCAGCTTCCAGCTCATCAGTATGCGCCGCAGCCCCAAGGTGGCGGTCGTCACCAACGTCACGCCCAACCACCTGGACCACCACAAAGATATGCAGGAGTACATCGACGCCAAGCGCAACATCCTGCTGTGGCAGACCCCGCCCTGCCGCGCCGTGCTCGGCTACGAAAACGAGATCTCCCGCGCCATGGCCGCCGACTGCAAGGGCGCGCAGGTCTGGTTCACCCGCCTGCGCGCGACCGAAAACGGGGCCTTCCTGCGCGCGGAGGACGACACCCTCTGCTATGCCGAAAACGGCGCCGTCACGCCCATCGTGCCCCGCGCGGAGGTCAAGCTGCGCGGCCTGCACAATGTCGAAAACCTGCTGGCCGCCATGGCCGCCGTGTGGGGCCTGGTGCCGGTGCAGACCATGGCGCAGGTGGCCGCCACCTTTACCGGGGTCGAGCACCGCATCGAGCCGGTGCGCCTTCTGGACGGCGTACAGTATTATAACGACTCTATCGCCACCAGCCCCACGCGCACCATCGCCGGGCTGCGCAGCTTTGGGCAAAAGCTCATCCTGATCGCCGGCGGCTACGACAAAAAGATCAGCTATGCGCCGCTGGCGCCGGAACTGATCGCCCATGTCAAGGTGCTGGTGCTGATGGGCGCCACCGGCCCCGTCATCGAGCGCGAAGTCCGCGCCTGCCCCGGCTTTGCCGAAAGCGGCCTGCGGATCCTGCACGCCGAAACCATGCAGCAGGCGGTGGAGCTGGTCCGCGCGGCGGCCGGGCCGGGGGATATCGTCAGCCTTTCGCCGGCCTCCGCCTCTTTTGACTGTTACCCCAACTTCGAGGCCCGCGGCCGCGAGTATAAGCGCATCGTGAACGCCCTGCCGGAGACCCCGGCCCGGGCGTGAGCGGTGGCATCCGCGCGCTGGAAAGCGAGGCCGACCGCAAGGCGTTCGCCGCGGCCGTGGCCGGCAAACCGTTCTTCGGCGCGCTGCTGGGCCGGGACCTGCGGCTGTGGGCCGGCAACCCCGGCGCGCCCACCCGCCTGTACTGGCTGCCGCAGGCGGCGCTGGCGCTTGGCGGGCGCAGCGCCCAGCTCTGCGGCCCGGTCGAGGACTGGGAGCAGCTGGCCCTGTTTCTGCGCTTTGCCGGCGTGCGCCGCCTGGTCGCAGACCGCCCGGCCCCGCTGCCGGCCGGCGAACCGCTCTACCTCTACACGCTGGCGCCGGGGCGGCAGCTGCCGCTGGGCGCCGCCCCGGCCGGCCTTGCGCTGGATCCCGCGCCCCGCGTGGCGGCGGTGGCCGAACTGGCTTTCCCGGGGCGGGAAAACGCCGCCCGGCGCGACGCATTTTATTCCGAGACCTGCACCGCCGTGGCCCACGGCCTGGCGCGGCTGTGGGCGCTGTGCGGCCCGGACGGCGGCAGCGTCAGCATGGTGGGGGCCTATGCCATGGTGGCGGGCGAAGCCTACCTGGCCACCGGCGAAACGGTCCCCGAACGCCGCGGGCAGGGTATCGGCGGC
>CALWNS010000259.1 GCA_944382805.1 uncultured Gemmiger sp.
CAAAGGAGGCCCCCATGGGTTTGTTTGATGCGTTCCGGCGCAAAAAGCTGGAAGCCGGCCTGGAAAAGACCCGCACCGGCTTTTTCCAGACCATCGTCAATACGCTGACCAACTCCCAGATCGACGACGATCTGTACAACGATTTGGAGGAGCAGCTCATCCTGGCCGACGCCGGCCCCGCCACCGCCGTGCGCCTGGTGGACGAACTGCGCGACAAAGTGCGGGCCGAACACCTGAAAACCGGCGAGCAGGCGCTCACCGCCCTGCGGGAGATCATCCGGCGGGAGATCTCGCCCACCGACGAGATGGACCTGTCCGGTCGCCCGGCGGTGATCCTGGTCATCGGGGTCAATGGCGTGGGCAAAACCACCACCATCGCCAAGCTGGCCTACCTGTACAAGGACCTGGGCAAGCGGGTGCTGCTGGCGGCGGGGGATACCTTCCGCGCCGCGGCCAGCGAACAGCTGGAGACCTGGGCCGGCCGCGCCAGCGTGCCGCTGGTCAAGGCCGGCGAAGGGGCCGACCCGGCCGCCGTCATCTTTGACTCGGTGCAGAGCGCGGCCGCCCGCGGCTACGACCTGGTCATTGCCGACACCGCCGGCCGCCTGCACAACAAAAAGGGCCTGATGGACGAACTTTCCAAGATCGCCCGCAGCGTAAAAAAGGCCAGCCCCGCCGCCAGCCTGGAAGTGCTGCTCGTGCTGGACGCCATCACCGGCCAGAACGCCATCAGCCAGGCGCAGGAATTCTGCCGCGCCGCCGGGGCCACCGGCATCGTGCTGACCAAGCTGGACGGCACGCCCAAGGGCGGCTGCGTGCTGGCCGTACACGAAAAGCTGGGCCTGCCCATCCGCTTTGTCGGCGTGGGCGAAAAGATCGACGACCTGCTGTTCTTCTCGGCCACCGATTTCGCCGCCGCCCTGCTGCCCGAACTGCCCAAAAAAGAGGAGGGCGAAGCATGACCATCTGCGCCGCGACCAACAACCCCGGCAAGCTCAAGGAGCTGCGCCGCATTCTGGAAAAAGCCGGCTTTGCCGTCAAAAGCCTGCGGGAACTGGGCATCGACCTGGACCCGGAGGAGACCGGCGCCACCTTTGCCGAAAACGCCGCCCTGAAAGCCGCCGCGTTCTGCCGCGCCAGCGGCCTGCCCACCGTGGCCGACGATTCCGGCCTGTGCGTGGACGCGCTGGGCGGCGCGCCCGGCGTGTACAGCGCGCGCTATGCGGGCGCCCACGGCGACGACGAGGCCAACAACCGCAAACTGCTGGCCGCCATGCAGGCCGTGCCGGAGGGGCAGCGCGCCGCGCGCTTTGTTTCGGCCGTCTGCCTGATGCTGCCGAACGGCCGCACGCTGACCGTGCAGGGCGAATGCCCCGGGCGCATCGGCCCGGCCCCGCGCGGGCACAACGGCTTCGGCTACGACCTGCTGTTCATCCCGGACTGCGTGGGCGCGGGCGCCGGCACGCTGCCCAATACGGCCGGCCGCACCTATGCCGAGCTGGCCGACGAAGAAAAGGACGCCATCAGCCACCGCGGCCGCGCCATGGAAAAGCTGGAGGCCGAACTGCCCCGCTTTTTGGCCGCCGGCGCGGCGGAATAAGAGCGGAACCAAGAAAGGAAACGCCATGGAACTGACAAGCAAACAGCGCGCCGCCCTGCGCGGGGCGGCCAACACCCTGGACCCGGTGTTCCAGATCGGCAAGGGCAAGATCGGCCCCGCCATGACCGCCGCCGTGGCCGACTGCCTGGCCGCGCGCGAACTCATCAAGCTCAAGGTGCTGGACAACAGCGAATACACCGCCCGCCAGGCCGCCGACCTCCTGGCCGCGGCCACCGGCGCGGCCTGCGTGCAGGTCATCGGGCGCAAATTCGTGCTGTTTTTGCCCAAAACGAAGGACTCCGCCTTTGCGGCGGTGCTGGCGGCGGCCAAGTGAAGCCCGCGCGCCTGCTTTTGTACGGCGGCACCTTTGACCCGCCGCACGTGGGGCACCTGAACAACCTGCGCGCCGCCATCCAGGCCGTGGGGCCGGATAAAGTCGTGGTCATGCCGGCCGGCACGCCGCCGCACAAGGCGGCCAGCGCCACGCCCGGCGCGGTGCGCCTGGCCATGTGCCGGTGCTTTGCCGCCATCGACCCGCGCATCGAGGTCAGCGGCTGGGAGATCGAACAGGGCGGGCGCAGCTACACCGTACACACGCTGGAAATGCTGCAGGCCCGCTGGCCCGGCGCGCAGCTGTTTTTGGCCGTCGGGTCGGATATGCTGCTCGGCTTTACGGCCTGGCACAGCTGGCAGCGCATTTTGCAGCTGGCCGTGCTGGTGGTGCAGCGCCGCGCCGCGGCCGAGGACGAACCCGCCCTGCAGGCCGCCGCGCGCCACCTGCGGGCCGCCGGCGGGCGGGTGGTGTTCGCCGCGGCCACGCCGGTGCCCTGCGCCTCCAGCCAGATCCGCGCCGGCGCGCTGCCGCCCCGGACCCTGCGCGGCGTGCTGCCCCTGCCGGTGCGGCGCATCATCTGCGAACAAAACCTGTACGGCCTGGCCGCACAGCTGTGCGAAACCTGTGAATGAAAGGAAGCCTGCCCCATGACCCAGGAACAAGCCCGGGAACTGGTCAAAAGCCGCCTGTCCCACAAGCGGTACAAGCATACCCTAAATGTGAAAGATATGGCCGTCGCCCTGGCGCAGCGCTATGGGGCCGACGAGGAAAAAGCCGCTCTGGCGGCGCTTTTGCACGACGCCGCCAAGGAAATGACGCGGCAAGAAATGTTGCAGATTTTTTCTGACAATGCTATAATGGCTAAAAATGCCGCGCAACGCCCGTTCCCGGTGTGGCACGGCGTGGCGGCCGCCATCCTGTGCGTGACCCGCTGGGGCGTGACCGACCCGCAGATCCTTTCCGCCATCGAATGCCATACCACCGGCCGGGCCGGCATGACTCTGCTGGACAAGATCCTTTACATGGCCGACGCCACCAGCGCCGAGCGCAGCTACCCCGGCGTGGAGGCGCTGCGCCGCGAACAGATGCAAAACCTGGACCTGGCTTTGCTCCACAGCCTGGAGCAGAGCATCGGCTTTGTACAGGAAAAGGGCGGGGAACTGGACCCGGAAACGCTGGCGGCCTGCCGCGATATGCGCCGCCGGGTGGCTGGTCTTGCCGGCGGCAGCCCCACATAAACATGAACGAACCATTTTCCGCATAAAAGGGAGGATACCCAATGAGCGAGCCTCGCAAGCTGAACACCGGAGAAGCCCAGCATACCGTGTACCATGCCGGGCAAAGCGCCCCGCGCAGCCTGCACACGGCCGGCGCGGCCACGGGCCAGCAGCAGTATGAGGAAGCCCGCCGCGCCGCGCGCGAGGCGGCCGCCCGGGGGGGGCGCCGCCCCCGCGGCTTTCAGCGCGTGCAGCCGCAGGCCGCGGCCCGCTACCAGGCCGCCCCGGCGGCCGGCCAAAGCGCGCCGCGCACGGGGCC
>CALWNS010000260.1 GCA_944382805.1 uncultured Gemmiger sp.
CGGTGTTCTGCAACGAAAGCGGCAGCACACTGCGCTTTTTGATCCCGCTGTTCAGCCTGACGGCGCAACAGATCCGCTTTACCGGCGCGGGCCGCCTGTTTGCCCGCCCGCAGGAGGTGTACCGCCTGCTGTTCACCCGCCAGGGCCTGCGCTTTGAGCAAAGCGCGGACGGCATCACCATCTTTGGCCGCCTGCAGGCCGGCGGCTTTACGCTGCCCGGCGATATCTCCAGCCAGTTCATCAGCGGCCTGCTGTTCGCCGCGCCCCTGCTGGAGTCCGATTCCACCATCGAGGTGCTGCCCCCCTACGAGAGCCGCAGCTACGTCGATCTGACCATCGCCGCCATGCAGCAGTTCGGCGTGCGGGTGCAAAGCCGCCAGCGCAAGGACGGCAGCGTTTTGTACCGCGTGCCCGCGCCGCAGCGCTATACCCCCTGCGACCTGGCGGTGGAGGGCGATTACAGCCAAGCGGCGTTTTTGGCGGTGCTGGGCGCGGTGGCCGGCGGCATTACGGTCACCGGCCTGCAGGCGGCCAGCCGCCAGGGCGACCGGGTCATTCTGGACATCCTCAAGCGCTGCGGCGCCAAGCTGAGCGCAAGCGGCGGCGCGGTGCGCTTTTCCCGCAGCTTGCTCAAGGCGGCCGAGATCGACCTGGCCGACTGCCCGGACCTGGGGCCGGTGCTGTTCACGCTGGCCTGCTTTTGCAGCGGCACCACCGTGATCCGCAATGCCGGCCGCCTGCGGTTAAAGGAATCCGACCGCATCGCCGCCCTGCAGCGGGAACTGGCCAAGTTTGGCGCCCGCGTGGCGGTGGAGGGCGACACGGTCTCCGTCACCGGCACGGCGCTGCACGCGCCGGCCGAGCCGCTGGACGGCCACAACGACCACCGCGTCGTCATGGCGCTGGCCGTGGCCGCGCTGGCGGCCGGGGTGCCCGCCGTTTTGCGCGGGGCCGAGGCCGTGCGCAAAAGCTGGCCGGAGTTTTTTGCCGTACTGCAAAGCCTGGGGGCCGACATCACGCTGGAACCGGCCGGCCCGGCGGACCAAGAAAGGGGCGGGTGAGCGATGGACCGCAGCAAAACTTACCTGGTCGTGGGCCTGGGGCTGCTGGGCGGCAAGTACGCCCAGGTGCTTTCCGGCAAGGGGTACCGGGTGCTTGGCATCGACTGTGACCCGGCCGCCGTGCAGTATGCGCTGGACCGCGACTATATCGCGGCCGGCGCGGCGGCGGACTTCGCCCCGCTCCTGCGGCAGGCCGACCGTGTGATCTTTGCGCTGTACCCCACGGCGCTGCTGCGCTGGGTGGAACAGTACGGGGACCTGCTGCGCCCCGGCACGCTTGTTACCGATGTTTCCGGCGTCAAGCGCGGCGTGGTCGGCCCGGTGCAGGCCGCGCTGCCCGCCGGGGTCGAGTTCATCGCCAGCCACCCCATGGCCGGCCGGGAGACGAGCGGCATCGCCCACAGCGCCGAAGTCGATTTCGCTCCCGCCAACTTCCTGATCACCCCCACGGCGCGCAACACGCAGGCCGCCGTGGACTGGTGCCGCGCGCTGGCGCAGACCCTGGGCTTTGCGCGCATCAGCGTGCTCTCCCCGGCGGAGCACGACCGCATGATCGGCTATGTCAGCCAGCTGTGCCACGCCATCGCCGTCTGCCTGATGTGCGCTTCGGACAACACCGAGCTGGCCCGCTATACCGGCGATTCGTTCCGCGACCTGACCCGCATCGCGCGCATCAACGATAAAATGTGGGCGGAGCTTTTCCTGTGGAACAAGGATAACCTGATCGGCGAGATCGATATGTTCGAAACGGCGCTGCGCGCCCTGCGCGAAAAACTGGCCGCCGGCGACCGCGAAGGGCTGGAGGAGATGTTCCGCCTTTCCACCGCGCGCCGGCAGGCGTTTGACAAAAAGCAGCAGGACGCCGCGCCGCAACCATAAGCAAAGGAGGGGACCGCAATGCCCCGCAAGGAAGGACAAAAGCTGAAACTGCTGGCCCTTTTGGAGATCCTGGCCCGCGAGACCGACGAAAAGCACCCCCTGAGCGTGCCGCGCCTGGTCGAGATGCTGCAGCAGCGCGGCATCAACGCCGAGCGCAAGAGCGTCTACGCCGACATCGAGGCGCTCAACTCCATCGAGGGCGGCGACTTCGAGATCGTGCAGCAGCGCGGCCGCGGCGGCGGGTACTATATGACCGACGCCCCGTTCGAGCTGGCCGAACTCAAGCTGCTGGTGGACGCCGTATACACCAGCCGCTTTATCACGGCCAGCAAGACCCGCACCCTGATCGAAAAGCTGGGCCGCTTTACCTCCCGCTTCCGCCAGGCGGAACTCAACCGCATGGTGCTGGTCTCCGGGCGGATCAAAAGCCACGAGGAGCGCATCCTGTACAGCGTGGACGCGCTGCACACGGCCATCACCAACGGCTGGCAGGTCCAGTTCACCTACTGCGACTGGAACCTGGAAAAAAAGATGGCCCCGCGCCACGGCGGCAAGCTGTACCGCGTAAGCCCCTGGGCGCTGGTGTGGGAGGGCGGCAACTACTACCTGATCGCCTATACCGAAGGCCACCTGCGCCATTACCGCGTGGACAAGATGCAGCAGGTCGCCCCGCTGGAGCAGACCACCCGCGAAGGCGCGGACGAGTATGCCGCCTTTAACGTGAACACCTACACCCAGCAGATGTTCGATATGTTCAACGGCCCGGTCAAAAAAGTGACGCTCAAATGCGAAAACCGCCTGGCCGGCGCCATGATCGACCGCTTTGGCACCGGGCCGGCGCTGGTGCCCTATGCCGGCGGGGAATACTTTGCCATCACGGTGGACGTACAGGTCAGCCCGCGGTTCTACGGCTGGGTGGCCGGCTTTGGCGCGGCCATCGAGATCCTGACCCCGGCCGAAGTCCGCGCCGAGATGCGCAAGACCCTGGATACGCTGGAGACCCTGTACCGCTAGCCCTTCGGGTTGAAACTGCGGCGGGAGTGTGGTATTCTATAAGAATATGGGGCAAAGCGCGGCCCCATCCCCACGCGAAAGGAAGTGAACGCCATGCTGGAAAAGAACCAGCACACCCGTGCTGCGCTCGAAAGCCTGCTGGACGCGGCGCTCCTTTTTGCGGCCTATGTTTTGGCCAACTACCTGCGCTTTAACTTTTTGCGCTTTTTCCAGCCCGGCGGCGCCGGCCCGGCGCTGCAGATCGCCCGCGATACGCTGTACCTGGGCGCGGTCTATGCCCTTGGCATGGTGGCGGTGTTCTGGCTGTGCCGGCTGTACGACCCCTCCCGCCTGCGCGGGCTGTGGCGGCGCAGCCGCATCATCCTGGTGGGCAACGCCCTGGGCATCCTTGTGTTCGAAGCGCTGCTCTACCAGTTCCGCGTGGTCGATTTCTCCCGCCTGGTGGTGGCGCTGTTCTACCTGTTCGGCACCGGCTTTTTGATCTTTGTGCGGATGCTGCGCCGCTGGTACGAGCGCTGGCGCCACCGCCGGGGCGAAGGCTACCGCCATATCCTGCTGGTGGGCGGGGGCAAGGTGGCGGCCCAGTACCTGAAAGCGCTGGAGCAGAACCCCTACTACGGTTTCCGCGTGGACGGCTACCTGGCCCTGTGCCCCAACCCGGACTTTGCGCCGCCGTACCTGGGCCGGTACGACAAGCTGGACGTGGTGCTGGGCGAACCCGGCATCGACGAGGTCGTGGTGGCGCTGGACGCGGCCGAAAGCGACCGCATCTCCCGCACCTTTGCCGCCTGCGACAAGCAGGGCGTGCGCATCACGATGGTGCCGTTTTATAACGACTACCTGCCCGCCCGCCCCACCATCGATACGCTGGGCGGCTGCAAGCTTATCAACGTGCGCCAGACCCCCTTCGACAACATCCTCAACGCCTTTGTCAAGCGCGCGTTCGATATCGTGGCCAGCCTGTGCCTGATCGTGCTCACCAGCCCCATCATGCTGGCGGTGGCCGTCGGCGTCAAGCTGTCCAGCCCCGGGCCGGTCATTTTCAGCCAAAGGCGCGTGGGGCTCAACAAGCGCGAGTTCATGATGTACAAGTTCCGCTCCATGCGCATCAACGCCGGCGAACAGACCGGCTGGAGCACCCGGGCCGATCCGCGCAAGACCCGCTTCGGCAGCCTGATCCGCAAGTTCAGCCTGGACGAGCTGCCCCAGTTTTTCAACGTGCTGAAAGGGGATATGAGCCTGGTCGGCCCCCGGCCGGAGATCCCGTTCCACGTCGAGCATTTCAAAGAGGAGATCCCCCGTTACCTGGTGCGCCAGCAGGTGCGCCCCGGCCTGACCGGCTGGGCGCAGGTCAACGGCCTGCGCGGCGATACCGATATTGCCGAACGCATCCGCTATGACATCTGGTACATAGAAAACTGGACCCTGGCGCTGGATATCAAGATCCTGTTCCGCACCGTGTTCGGCGGGAAAATGGTCAACGACGAAAAAATTGCCTGAATCGCCTGGCATTAAGGAGGGCGCCTATGCCGAACGAGCATCCCAAAGTGGCCATCGTACATGACTGGCTGGTGTCCTATGCGGGCGCCGACCGGGTGGTGGACTGTATGCACCATGTTTTCCCCGATGCGCCCATCTACACGCTCGTCTACGATAAAAACAAGATGCCGGCCTGGTTCCGCGGCTACGATATCCGCACCACCTGGGTGCAAAAACTGCCCTTTGCCACCCGGCTGTACAAAAAGATGCTGCCGCTGATGCCCCGCGCGTTCGAAGCGCTGGACCTTTCGGAGTACGACCTGGTGCTGTCCTCCTCCTCCTCCTGCAGCAAGGGGGTCATCACCCGGCCGGACGCCGTACACATCTGCTACTGCCATACGCCCACGCGCTATGTGTGGGACTTCTACTACACCTACCGCGCCAACGCCAACCCGCTGGTGCGCGCCGTCATGCCCGGCCAGATGTACAAGCTGCGCCAGTGGGACAAATGCGCCGCCGACCGCGTGGATTATTTCATCGCCAACTCCCGCTACATCGCCCGCCGCATCAAAAAGTACTACCGGCGGGACAGCGACGTCATCTACCCCTGCGTACACATCAACGAAAGCCCCTTTGTGCCCAAAGAGGACTTTTACCTGGTCGTGGGCCGCTTTACCTGGTACAAGCGCATGGATCTGGCCGTGGCGGCCTGCACCAAGCTGGGCCGCAAGCTGGTGGTCATCGGTTCGGGCGACGAGGAGGCGCGCCTGCGCGCCCTGGCCGGGCCGACCGTGCAGTTTTTGGGCGGCGGCCTTTCGGACCGGGAAGTCCGCAGCTACTACCTGCGCGCCAAGGCGTTTTTGTTCCCCGGCGAGGAGGATTTCGGCATCACGCCGGTCGAAGCCCAAAGCGCCGGCACCCCGGTGCTGGCCTACGGCCGCGGCGGCGCGTGCGAAACGGTGGAGGACGGCCGCACCGGCCTGCTGTTCCATAAGCAGACGGCGGACTGCCTGGCCGAATGCATCGAACGCTTTGAACGGCAGGGCGTTTCCGCCACCGCCGAGCAGATCCGCGCCCACAGCCGCCGCTTCAGCGAACAGCGGTTCGAGGACGAGCTGCGCGCCTACTGCGCCCGCCGCCTGGCCGATTGGGCCGGGGAACTGGAATCCTGCGCCCATCCGGTGCAGACGCCCGGGAGGGAAGAAACGTGAGACCCATCGTCATCAACGGCACCGTGCTGTGCGACCCCATCACCGGCATCCCGCGCTATGTGTACGAGGTCGTCACCCGGCTGGACCCGCTTTTGGAGGGCACCGGGCTGGACGTGCGCCTGTGCTACCGGGACGACGGCCGCCCGCTGCAGCTGCCGCCGCTTAAAAATATCCGCATCGTGCCGCTCAAGGCCATCCGCTACAGCTATAACCTGGTGGTGCTGCCGCACTACCTGCGCAAGCACCGCGCGTTTTTCCTCGGCTTGGCCAGCGATATGCTCATGACCCGGCACAGCGCGGTGGTATTGCACGATATCCGCCCGCTGGTGCTGGATACCGACCGCGGCTTTTTCCGCTTTAAGTTCTGGGTACACTGCCAGAGCATCCGCGCCTTTGCGCAGCGGGTATACACGGTCAGCGGCGACCAGCGCCGGCTCATCAGCCGCCGGCTGGGCATCCCGCCCGACAAGATCGGCCTTACCTACAACGGCTGGGAACACCTGCAGCCGGTGCAGAGCGACGAGAGCATCTTCCAAAAGCTGCCCGGCGTGGAAAAGGGCGGGTATTACTATGCGCTGGGCAGCCTGGCCAAGCACAAGAACTACCGCTGGATCCGCGAAGTGGCCGCCCGCAACCCGGACAAGACCTTTGTGGTGGCCGGCGGCAAGGACCTGGCCGCGTTTGGCGATGACGCCGACGCCGTCACGGCGGGCAACCTGCACTATCCCGGCTATGTGACCGACGGCGAAAACAAGGCCCTGATGCAGCACTGCAAAATGTTTTTGCACCCCGCCGTGTTCGAAGGCTTCGGCATCCCGCCGCTGGAGGCGCTCAGCCTGGGCGCGCCGGTGGCGGTGGCCCGCGCCTCCTGCCTGCCGGAACTGTACGGCGATACCGTGCGCTATTTTGACCCGCAGGACTACGGCGTGGACCTGGACGCGCTGGCCGCGCAGCCGGTGGCCCCGCCCGGCGCGGTGCTGCAAAAATACAGCTGGCCGGCCACCGCGGCCGCCTGGCTGTCCGAACTGCGCCGCTTTGCGCAGAGCTGAAACCAACAACAGGAGGGAAACCCAATGGCGAAAGAGTATGATTACCTGGTCGTAGGCGCCGGTCTGTTCGGCGCGGTGTTCGCGCACGAGGCGGCGAAGGCCGGCCGCAAGTGCCTGGTCGTGGATAAGCGCGGCCATATTGCCGGCAACATCTATACCGAACAGGTCGAGGGCATCAACGTCCACCGCTACGGCGCGCATATCTTCCACACCAACAACAAGCAGGTGTGGGACTATGTCAACCAGTTCGCGGTGTTCAACCGCTACACGAACTCCCCGGTGG
>CALWNS010000261.1 GCA_944382805.1 uncultured Gemmiger sp.
CGCGGCACCGGCCACCTGCTGGGCGTGGAGCACATCATCCACCAGTACCCGCACTGCTGGCGCTGCCACCACCCCATCATCTACCGCGCCACCGAACAGTGGTTCTGCTCCATCGATGCGTTCAAAAGCGACGTCTACAAAGCCATCGACAACGTACAGTGGCAGCCGGCCTGGGGCCATGACCGCATGATGGGCATGGTGCGCGACCGCAGCGACTGGTGCATCTCCCGCCAGCGCGTGTGGGGCGTGCCCATCCCGGCGTTCTACTGCAAAAAGTGCGGCAAGTACCACATCACCGAAGCCTCCATTAAGGCCGTCTCCGACCTGTTCCGCAAAGAGGGCAGCGACGCCTGGTACAAATACGAGGCCAACGACATCATGCCCAAGGGCGAAGTGTGCGAATGCGGCGCCGCCGATTGGGAAAAAGACGGCGACATCATGGACGTCTGGTTCGACTCCGGCTCCACCTGGAGCGCCGTCTGCCGCGAACGCCCCGAACTGACCTGGCCGGTGGACCTGTACATGGAGGGCGCGGACCAGTTCCGCGGCTGGTTCCAGTCCAGCCTGCTGACCTGCGTGGCCACCGAGGGCGTGGCCCCCTACAAGGGCGTTTTGTGCCACGGCTGGGTGGTGGACGCCCAGGGCAAGCAGATGCACAAATCGGCCGGCAACGGCATGGAACCGGCCGAGATCATCCGCGACTACGGCGCCGACATCATCCGCCTGTGGGTCGCCTCCAGCGACTACACGGTGGACGTGCGCGCCGGCAAGGAGATCTTCCGCCAGCTGTCCGAAGCCTACCGCAAAATGCGCAACACCGCCCGCTTTATGCTGGGCAACCTGGGCGGCTTTGATCCGGCCAAAGATATGGTGCCGGACGACCAGCTCTACGAGATCGACCGCTGGGCGCTCGGGGCCGTCAACGAACTGACCCGCACCATGCGCGCGGCCTACGACGCCTACGATTTCTCCCGCGCGTACCACGCGGTTTACAACTTCTGCGTCATCGATATGTCCAACTTCTATATGGACGTTATCAAGGACCGCCTGTACTGTGCCGACGAGCACGCCCGCCGCTGCGCGCAGACCGCGCTGTACCGCGTGCTGGTCGATTTCACCAAGCTGCTGGCGCCCATCCTCTGCTTCACCAGCCAGGAGATCTGGAGCTACGTGCCCAAGCTCCCCGGCATGAAGGACTATGTCGTGTTCGAGCAGATGCCCGAAGCCAAGCCCGCCGCCGACGCCGCCTTTGCGGATAAGTGGGCGCGCATCATGGCCGTGCGCGACGATGTGAAAAAGGTGCTGGAACAGGCCCGCGCCGACAAAACGATCGGCTCTTCGCTGGAAGCGGCGCTCACGCTGTATGCCGACGGCGAAGTGTACGACCTGCTCAACGCCATCCCCCTGGACGAACTGGCCGACCTGATGATCGTTTCGCAGGTGCGCCTGGTCCGCGGCCAGGGCGGCGCGCAGGGCGCCGTTGCCGGCCTGGGGGTCGAATCCGCCCGCGCCGCCGGCCAAAAGTGCCTGCGCTGCTGGAAGTTCGACGAACAGGTGGGGGCGGACGGCCTGTGCCCGCGCTGCGCCCGCGTGCTGGGCCGCGCCTGAACCCATAGACCCGCCGGGGCGGCGCTTGCCCAAAAGCGCCGCCCCGGGCCGTTCCGGCTAACCGTAACGCGATAAAACGCGATAAAAGGATCTTACATGGCAGAAAACAAACGCAAACCCGATCTGCGCGCCGGCGCGCTCTCGCTGCTGGGCGTGGCGGCGCTGGCCGGCATCGACCAGCTGCTCAAAGCCTGGGCTACGGCGGCGCTGGCCGGCGGCAGCGCGCCGCTGCTGCCGGGGCTTTTGGAGCTGCGCTATGTGCTGAACGACGGCATGGCCTTTTCCATGCTCAGCGGCCGGCGCTGGCTGCTGCTGGGAGCCACCGGGCTGATCCTGGCCGTGGTGGTGCTCATGCTGCTGCTGCGCCCGCTGCCGCGCGCCGAGCGCGTGGTCTGGGTGCTGGTGGCCGGCGGCGGCATCGGTAATTTTATCGACCGCGCCCGCACCGGCGCCGTGGTCGATTACCTCAACTTTTTGTTCATCGATTTCCCGGTGTTCAATTTTGCCGATATCTGCGTCACGGTGGGCGTGGGGCTGCTCATCGTCCTGCTGGCGGCGGAGCTGTGGCGCGAACACCGTGCCGGCCGGCGGCAGGCCCCGGATGCGCACGCTTGAGTTTACGGCCGCCGCGGCCGACGCCGGCCAGCGGCTGGACCGCTGGCTGGCCGCGCAGGCGGGGGAGCTTTCCCGCAGCGCGCTGCAAGCCCTGATCGAGCAGGGGCAGGTGCTGCGCAACGGCGCGCCGGCCAACAAAAAGGACAAGCTGGCCGCCGGCGACACCGTGGCGCTGACCGTGCCCGACCCGCAGCCGGTGGAGGCGCAGCCGCAGAGCATCCCGCTCGACATCGTGTACGAGGACGACCACCTGCTGGTGGTCAACAAGCCCAAGGGCATGGTGGTTCACCCCGCGCCCGGCAACCCGGACGGCACGCTGGTCAACGCGCTGCTGTACCACTGCCGCGGGGCGCTTTCCGGCGTGGGCGGGGCGCTGCGCCCCGGCATCGTACACCGCATCGACAAGGACACCAGCGGCCTGCTGGTCGTGGCCAAGGACGACGCCGCCCACCAGGGCCTGAGCGAGCAGATGGCCGTGCATTCCATCCACCGCGTGTACCACGCCGTGGTGTACGGCAACCTGAAACAGAATTCCGGCACGGTCGAAGCGCCCATTGGCCGCGATGCGCGCGACCGCAAAAAAATGGCGGTCACACAGCAAAATTCAAAGTATGCCTGCACCCACTGGCAGGTGCTGGAGCGGTTCGGCCGCTTTACCTACATCGCCTGCCGGCTCGAGACCGGCCGCACCCACCAGATCCGCGTACACATGGCGCACATCGGCCACCCGCTGGCCGGCGACGCCGTCTACGGCCCGCGCGCGGTCATCCGGGAATTGCAGGGCCAGTGCCTGCACGCCAAGGAGCTGGGCTTCATCCACCCGGTCACCGGGCAGCCGCTGCGGTTCAGCAGCCCGCTGCCCCCCTGGTTCACTCTCTTTCTGGAACGGCTGAGAAAGGAACGGCGCGAATGAAACGCAACCTGAAACAGACCTTCGTCTTTTGCGATATGGACAATACGCTGCTGGCCGCCAAGGAGGGCATCCCCGACTGCAACCGCACCGTCATCCAGCTGTTCACCGGCATGGGCGGGCGGTTCACGGTGGCCTCCGGCCGGCCGCCGCAGTCGGTGCGCGCGGCGCTGGGCGATTTGAAGCTCTCGCTGCCGGCCATCTGCTGCAACGGTTCGCTGCTGTACGATTTTTCCAACGACCGCGTGCTGCGCAGCGCTGCGCTGGACCGCGGCCAGGCCACGGCCGCCATGCGCGACCTGGCCGAAAAGTTCCCCCGCATCGGCATCGAGGTCATGGCCGGGGCGGGCGAATTGTACGTTGTGCGCGCCAACCCCTATACCCATGCCCACCAGGTGGACGAACAGATGTCCGGCGTGGCCTGCCCGGTCGAAAGCGTGCCGGACGGCTGGGTCAAGGTGGTGTTCGCCGGCGACCCGGAGACCATCCGCAAGGTGGGCCAGTACGCCAAGACCCGCTACTACGGGCAGGACAACTATTTCCTGGCCACCAACGGCATCTATGAGGAGATCATGCCCGCCGGCGTGGGCAAGGCTTCGGCTTTGCGGGAGCTGTGCGCCATGCTGGGCGTGCCGCTGCAGCAGACCATCGTGCTGGGCGACTATTATAACGATTTGGAGATCATGCAGGCGGCCGGCTACTCGGTGGCGGTGTCCAACGCCCCGCCGGAGGTAAAGGCCGCCGCCGACGAAGTGACCAACTGCACCTGTACGGACGGCGCCGTGGGCGAGTACCTGTACAAACTGATCGAGGAAGCCACCGCCCTGTAAGCGGGCGCAGGCAAGGGGGGCAGACCATGCGCGTCAGCGACCTTTTGAACCGCAACAGCGTGCTGCTGCACGCCGATATCGCCAACCGGGACGATGCGCTCGGCGTGTTCGTGGAACTGCAGGAATCCAACGGCGTCATTACCAACGGCACCGCCTATTACAACGCGGTCTGCCGGCGCGAGACCGCCGGCACCACGGCCATCGGCCAGGGCATCGCGCTGCCCCACGCGCGCAGCGCGGGGGTGGCCGCGCCCGGCGTGGCCGCGCTGGCGCTGCGCCGCGGCGTGGACTGGGGCGCGCCGGATTCCCGGCCGGTGGACCTGGCGTTCATGGCGGCCGTGCCGGCCGGCGACGCCAGCGGCCACCTGCTGATTTTGGCCCGGCTGGTCAACCTGCTGTCCGACCCCGAACTCGTAGCCGCGCTGCGCGCCTGCGTCACGCCGGAGGACTTTTTGCGCCGCCTGGCCCGCGCCGAAGCCTCCCGTTTTGCCTGAACCCCTGCCATGACCCGTGCAGCAAGCAACTGCACGGGCTTTTTTCTTTGCGCGTGGGCCGGCATTGCGGCCGGATATGACCGTCCTGTCACCCGCCGCCGGCCTGCGCGCGGTATAATAGGACCAAACGCCCGCCAAGGAGGCCCCGTATGTCTGACCCGCCCATCCGCCTGCTTTTTGTCGAGGACGACGCCGCCATCGCCCAGGGCCTGTGCTACGCCCTGGAACAGGACGGCTACGCCGTGACCCATGCGGCCACGGCGGCCGCCGCCTGCGCCGCGCTGCCCGCCGGTTTCGACCTGCTGCTGCTCGACGTCACGCTGCCGGACGGCAGCGGCTTCGATGTGCTGCGCGCCGCCCGTCGCCTGGACCCGCAGGTGCCGGCCGTCTTTCTGACCGCCCGCGACGACGAGGGCAACACCGTGCTGGGCCTTGACCTGGGGGCCGACGATTACATCGCCAAGCCTTTCCGCCTGCGGGAACTGCAAAGCCGCCTGCGGGCCGTGCTGCGCCGCCGCGGCGCGCCGCCCGCGGACGTCTGCGCGCTGCCCGGCGGCGTGCGGGTGGACCGGCGGCGGGCGCTGGTCACGCGCGGCGGGGCGCCGCTGCCCCTGACGGCGCTGGAATATAAGCTGCTGCTGGTTTTCCTTGCCCACCCGGGGCAGGTGCTCAGCCGCGGCCAGCTGCTCGATACGCTGTGGGACGAACACGGCAACTTTGTCAACGACAACACCCTCACCGTGGCCATCAAACGGCTGCGCGCCAAGCTCAGCGTGCCCGGCGCAGCGCCGGTCATCGCCACCGTGCGCGGGCTTGGCTACAGACTGGAGGCGACCGATGCTGCGCAACCGTGAGATCGCCCTGCTGGCCCTGTTCACGCTGCTGGCCACGCTGACCGCGGCGGCCGCGGGGTTCCTTTTGCCCGGCGCGGCGGGCTGGGCGGCGCTGGCCCTGGGCGCGGCGCTGGGCGGCGGGTACGCCGCCTTTACGGCCTGGCGCTACCGCCAGCTGCGCCGGCTGGCCGCGTACCTGGCCGATGTTTACAACGGCGCGCGGGCGCTGGATATCCGCAGCAACGAGGAGGGCGAACTCAGCCTGCTCAAAAACGACCTGTACAAGATCACGGTCACGCTGCAGCGCCAGGCCGACCAGCTGGACCGGGACAAAACCTTCCTGGCCAAAGCGCTGGGCGATATCTCCCACCAGCTCAAAACGCCGCTGACCAGCGCGCTGGTGCTGGCCGATCTGCTGGGCCGGGACGGCCTGCCCGCCGCCCGCCGCCGGGAATTCCAGCAGACGCTCAGCGGCCAGCTGGCCCGTATGCAGTGGCTGGTGGGGACGCTGCTCAAAATATCCCGCCTGGACGCCGGGGCGGTGGCAATGGCCCCGGCGCCCGTGGCGCTGGACGCGCTGCTGGGCGAGGCCCTGGCCCCGCTGCGCCTGCCGATGGAGCGCCAGGGCGTGGCGTGCGACCTGCGCCTGCCCGCCGGCGCGGCGCTGTGCTGCGACCGCGCCTGGACGGCCGAGGCGGTGCAGAACGTGCTTAAAAACTGCATCGAGCAGATGCCGGCCGGCGGCCGCCTGACCATCCGCGCCCAAACCGACGCCCTGGGCACGGCGCTGACCATAGAGGATACCGGCGGGGGCATCCCCGCCGCCGACCTGCCCCACCTGTTTGAGCGCTTTTACACGGCGCGCGCGCCCCGCGCCGGGGCGCAGACCGACCACGCGGGGCTGGGCCTGGCGCTGGCGCAGTCCGTTTTGCAGCAGCAGGGCGGCAGCCTGCAGGCCGCCAACATCCCGGGCGGGGCGCGGTTCACCTTCACCTTCCCGCGGCTCACGGTCTGAGCGGTGACCGGCCCGTCACCGCCGCCGTCACCGGCCCGCCACCCGCGCCTGCTATACTGCCAGGCATACGGATAAAGGAGGGCTACTTTATGGAAAATACCCCTGCGCGGCCGCTTTTGCAGGTGCGCGGCCTGGGCAAGGTCTATGGCAGCGGCCAGACCGCCGTAGCCGCCCTGCAGGATGTCAGCTTTACGGTCGAGCGCGGCAGCTTTGTCTCGATCGTCGGGCCTTCCGGCTCGGGCAAATCGACGCTGCTGCATATTCTGGGCGGGGTGGACCGCCCCACCGCCGGCCAGGTCCTGGTGGACGGCGTTGACATCGGCACGCTGCCCGAAAGCCGCCTGGCGGTCTTTCGCCGCCGGCAGATCGGGCTTGTGTACCAGTTTTATAACCTGATCCCGGCGCTGACCGTGGAGGAAAACCTGGCCCTGCCGCTGCTGCTGGACCGCCGCCCTGTCGACCGCGCCCGGCTTGTGGAGCTGGCCGCCCGCCTGGGCCTGGCCGACAAGCTGCGCGCGCTGCCCGGCGAACTTTCGGGCGGGCAGCAGCAGCGGGTCTCGATCGGCCGCGCGCTGATCACCCGCCCGGCCCTGGTGCTGGCCGATGAGCCGACCGGCAACCTCGACACCAAAAACAGCGCCGCCATCCTGGCGCTGCTGCGGCAGTTCCACCGCCAGTTTGACCAGACGCTGCTGCTCATCACGCACGACCCGGCCATTGCCCGCCAGGCCGACCGGGTGCTGTCCATCGAGGACGGACGCCTGGCGAAAGACGAGGTGATCCGCCCATGACTGTGCTTACCCGTCTTGCGCTGCGCCAGATCCGCGCGGCCCGCGGCCGGTTCCTGCTCACGGTGCTGGGCGCGCTGCTGTCGGCCGCGCTGCTCACCGCCGTGCTGGTGGGCTGCCACTCGGTGCTGCGCTCGCTCTACGCGGCGGTGGAAGCGCAGAACGGCGCCTACCACTGGTGTACCCAGAACCTGCCCGCCGAAACAGCCGCCGGCCTGCTGGCCGATGCGGGCCTGCAATGCACCGGCGCGGTCAGCTGCGAAAACCCGCTGGTCACGGCCGGCGGGGCGCAGCTGCCGCTGGTGCGGGCGGCGGGCCGCCAGCTGGAGATGCAGAACACCCGGGTCGTTGCGGGGCAGCTGCCCGGCCCCGGCCAGGCGCTGATTCCCGCCGCCCTGGCCGAAGCCGCCAACCTGGCCCCCGGCGACACGCTGGCGTATACAGGGCCGGACGGCACGCACGCCGTGCCCGTCAGCGGCGTATACGGGCAGAGCTGCCTGTTGGCCGCGCTGCCGGCGCAGGCGGCGGGGGCGGCGCCGGTCTACCTCCAGCTGGACGCCGCCGCCCTGCCGGCGGGGGTGGAGTTTACCGTCTACGCCGCCGCGCAGCCGCTGCAGCGGCGCGCGGCCGGCACGGCCTTTTTCCGGGCGGCGGACGCCGCCGCCGCGCGGCTGC
>CALWNS010000262.1 GCA_944382805.1 uncultured Gemmiger sp.
CGGCTGCCGCAGGCGCCGCAAGCGCCGCGCCTGCCGCGCCGCCGCCAGAGCGCGCCGGTCTACACCGACCCGGCCGTGCCCATGCATATCTGCCCGCTGGGCGGCCTGGGCGAAGTGGGCAAAAACATCACGCTGTACGAATGCCAGGGCGATATGATCCTGGTGGACTGCGGCCTGGTGTTCCCGGACGAGGAAATGTTCGGCGTGGACCTTGTCATCCCGGACTTTACCTATGTGCTGGAAAACAAGGACCGCATCAAGGGCCTGTTCATCACCCACGGGCACGAGGACCACATCGGCGCGCTGCCCTACCTGCTCAAAAAGTTCAACGTGCCCATCTACACGGCGCGCCTGACCATCGGGCTGATCAAAAACAAGCTCGAAGAGCACGGCCTGGCCTCCAGCGCGGTGTTCCACGAGATCCGCCCCCGCCAAAAGGTCCAGCTGGGCTGCTTTACGGTGGAGCCGATCCATGTCAACCACAGCATTCCGGACGCGCTGGCCTTCGCCATCGAATGCCCGGCCGGCGTCGTGCTGCACACCGGCGACTTTAAGATCGACTACACGCCGCTTTCGGGCGACGCCGTGACCGACCTTTCCACCATTGCGGAGTACGGCCGCCGCGGCGTGCTGGCCCTGCTGGCCGATTCCACCAACGCCGAGCGCCCCGGCTTTACCGCCACCGAGCAGACGGTGGCCGAAGGCGTGCGCGCGCTGTTTGCCCGCGCCAAAAACCGCCGCATCATCGTGGCGACCTTCGCCTCCAACATCTACCGCATCCAGCAGATCATCGAGCTGGCCATGGAAAGCGGCCGCAAGGTGGCCGTCAGCGGCCGCAGCATGGTCTCCAACACCGAGATGGCCCGCGAGCTGGGCTATATCCGCGTGCCGGACAACGTCCTGATCGAGGTGGAGGAGGTCAACAAGTACCCGCCGGAAAAGGTCGTTCTGATCACCACCGGCAGCCAGGGCGAGCCGCTGTCCGCCCTTTCGCGCATGGCGCAGGCCAGCCACCGCAACGTCAAGGTCGGCCCGACAGATTTCATCATCATCTCGGCCCGGCCCATCCCCGGAAACGAAAAAACGGTCACCAAGGTGGTCAACGGCCTGCTCAGCCTGGGGGCCGAGGTGATCTACGAGAATATGTACGACACCCACGTTTCCGGCCACGCCTGCCAGGAGGAGCAAAAGCTCATCCTGACGCTGGCGCACCCGCAGTATTTCCTGCCCGTACACGGCGAGTTCAAGCAGCTCAAACGCCATGCCGAAACGGCCGAGCACCTGGGCTATATCCCCAAAAACAACATCTATATTGCCGAAAACGGCCAGAACATCCGCCTTTCGCAGGACGGCCTGGCCCTGGAGGGCACCGTGCCCTCCGGCGCGGTGATGGTGGACGGCTACGGCGTGGGCGACGTGGGCAACGTGGTTCTGCGCGACCGGCACCACCTTTCGGAGGACGGCATCGTCATCGTTACGGTGGCGGTGGACGGCCGCACCGGGCAGGTGGTCTCGGGGCCGGAGCTGGTCAGCCGCGGCTTTGTGTATGTGCGCGAAAGCGAAGAACTGCTGGAGGGCGCGCGCAGCAAGGTGGAGATGGCGCTCGACTGCTCCCTAGACGAGAATATGCTCGACTGGGCCAGCGTCAAGGCCCGCGTGCGGGAGGCGCTTTCCAGCTATATCTACCGCCGCACCAAGCGCAGCCCCATGATCCTGCCGATCCTGCTGGAAGTCTAAGGGGGCTTTGGCGCCCCGCAAGGATGGGAAAACAGCCATGAAACATACAAAACGCCCGGACCGTATCGTCCTGATGATCCTGCTGGCCGTGGCCTGCCTGGGCCTGGCCGTGCCGGTGGCCGTGCTGGATGCGCGCTGGCTGGCGCTGCCCGCCGTGCTGCTGGCCGTGGCCGGCGTGCTGCTGGCGGTACACATCCGCCGTTTGCGCCGCTTTGTGGCGGCCAACCTGGGCGGGCGCAGCTTTGCCGGCAGCAAAATGCAGGTCTCGCTGGCGGCGCTGCCGGTGGCGGCCGCGCTGCTGGACGGCGATACCATCGTCTGGTACAACGCCCATTTCCGCGAACAGGTGCTGGGCGGCGAGGACGCCGTGCAGCCGCTGGCGGCAAGCTGCCTGCCGGGGCTGGAACTGGCGGTCTGCGCCCGCCCGCACGGGCAGGACCTTGCGGCCAACGGTTACCGCTTTACGGCCTACGCCAGCCCGGTGCCCGGCGGGGCCGGCGGCGCGCTGGTCTACCTGATCAACGATACTTTCTATAAAGATACCCTGGACGAATATACCGCCAGCCGCCCGGCCTACCTGAACATCATGATCGACAGCTACGAAGAGCTGTTCACCGACATGAAGGACTCCGAGCAGGCGCACGAGCTGGAGGCCATCAACCGCCTGCTGGAGGAATATTTCAGCGCCACCACCGGCTTTTTGCGCAAGGTGTCCAACAGCAGCTACATCGCCGTGATCGAGGAGCGCGACCTGCGCCCCATGATCGAGACCCGCTTTGACATCCTGGACAAAGTCCGCGCGCTGCGCCCCAGCGGGATGCTCACGCTGTCCATCGGCGTGGGCCACGGCGGCAAAACGCTGGCCGAATGCCAGGAGATGGCCCGCCAGAGCCTGGACATCGCGCTGGGCCGCGGCGGCGACCAGGCCGCCGTCAAGACGGCCGACGGGTTCGAGTTTTTCGGCGGCGTATCCCACGGGGTGGAAAAGCGCAGCCATGTGCGCAGCCGCATCATCGCCAACGCCCTGGCCGACCAGATCCGCCAGAGCGACAGCGTCATCATCATGGGCCACAGTATGTCCGACCTGGACGCCGTCGGCTCCGCCATCGGCGTGCTGCGTATGTGCAAAATGTGCGATGTGCCCTCGGTCATCGCCGTCAAGCGCGGGGCCACGCTGGCCGGGGCGCTGATCGATACCTTTATCGACGCCGGCGAAGCGCATAACTTTATCGAACCGCGCGAAACGCTGGGCCTGATCACGCCGGACACGCTGCTCATCGTGGTGGATACCTACCAGAAATACCTGCTGGAAAGCAAGGAGATCTACGAAAAGTGCAAGCGGGTCGTGGTCATCGACCACCACCGCATGGCGGTGGGCCATATCGACAACCCGGTGCTGCTCTACCACGAGCCCTACGCCTCCTCGGCCAGCGAGCTGGTGTGCGAGCTGCTGCAGTTCATGCCCAGCGCCGGCAACATCACCCCGCTGGAGGCCCAGGCCCTTTTGGCCGGCATCATGCTGGACACCCGCAGCTTTGCGCTGCACGTGGGCGTGCGCACCTTTGAGGCCGCCGCCTGGCTGCGCAGCCGCGGCGCCAAAACGGCCGAGACCAAGCGGCTGTTCAACACCAGCAAGCAGGAGTACGAGGCCCGCGCTGCCATTGTGGAAAGCGCGTACATCTACAAGGGCTGCGCCATCGCCCTTTCGCAGGAGCTGCCGCCCGAAATGTCGGTCGTGCTGCCCATGGCGGCCAACGACCTGCTGACCATCAACGGCGTGGACGCCAGCGTGGTGGCGGTGGCCAAGGGCGGCGGCGTCAACATCAGCGCGCGCAGCATGGGCGCGCTCAACGTGCAGCTCATCCTGGAGCCGCTGGGCGGCGGCGACCACCTGACCATGGCCGGCGCGCAGCTGAAAAACTGCACCCTGCAGGAGGCCGAAGCCCACATCCGCGCACAGATCGACCATTACCGCCAGACCCAGGCCGCCGAAAAGGCGGCGGTGGGGGTCTGAGCGCCACTATTTGCAACAGAGAGGTGTATTCCCATGAAAGTGATCCTGAAACAGGACGTTAAAAACATCGGCAAAAAAGACGAGATCCACGAAGTTTCGGACGGCTACGCCCGCAACTACCTGCTGCCGCGCGGCCTGGCCGCCGCGGCGGACGCCGCCGCCGTGAACACCGCCCGCACCAAGAGCGAGGCCAAGGCCCACCACGAAGCCGAAGCCCGCGCCGCGGCCGAAGCGCTGGCCGCCAAGATCGGCGGCTGCACCGTGGCCATCCAGGTCAAGGGCGGGGCCTCCGGCAAGCTGTACGGCAAGGTCACGGCCAAGGACGTGGCCGAAGCGCTGGGCAAGCAGATCGGCGCCGAGATCGACAAGAAAAAGATCGAACTGCCGGCCGCCATCCGCGAGTTCGGCACCTGCCAGGCGCAGGTGCGCCTGCACGCCGGCGTAAGCGCCGCGTTCAACGTCAAGGTGGAACCGCTTGCGTGATGCGGGCGGCAGGGAAGGGGGTGCCCGCATGGCCAATGAATTAAGCTTAGCCTCGCTGGGCATCCAGATGCCCTACAATATGCAGGCCGAGCAGAGCGTGCTGGGCGCGGCGCTGATGGAGGAGAGCATCCTCAACCGGCTGATGACCGAGCTGCAGCCGGAGATGTTCTACTCGGACCAGAACCGCGCCGTGTACGAACAGATGCGCGCGCTGTTCAGCGAAAGCGAGGCCGTCGACGTTATCACGCTGGTGGACGCGCTGGCCCAGAACGAGGTGTTCCGCAGCGCGGACGAAGCCAAGACCTACATCGCCCAGATCGCGGAGACGGTGCCGGCCATCTCCAACGTCGATTCCTACATCAAGATCGTCAAGGAGAAGCACCAGACCCGCCGCCTGATCGAAGCCGCCCGCCAGACGCTGGAGCAGGCGGTCAGCGAGCCGGACGCCGATATGCTGCTGGAAAGCGCCGAGCAGAAGCTGTACGACATCCGCGGCGGGCAGGATAAATCCGGCGTCAAGAGCATCCGTGAATCCATCCTGGAAGTTATCGATACGATGCAGAAGCTCTCCGGCGCGGACCGCGATAAATACGCGGGCATCCCCACCGGCTTCAACTACCTGGACACCGTGCTCACCGGCCTGGGCCGCTCCGACCTGATCATCCTGGCCGCCCGCCCCGGCATGGGCAAAACGAGCTTTGCTTTGAACATCGCCACCAACGTGGCCCGCCAGCAAAAGGTGCCCACCATCATCTTCAGCCTGGAAATGACCTGCGAACAGCTGACCGACCGCATCCTGTCCAGCGTGGCCGGCATCGACAGCCAGGCGTTCCGCACCGGCCGGCTGAACAATTCCGACTGGAACGACTTTGCCACCGCCACGTCGCTGCTCTACAACGTGCCGATTTATATGGACGATTCCTCCGGCATTTCGGTGCCGGAGATCAAGGCCAAGATCCGCCAGATCAACCAGGACCCCAAGCGCGAGCCGATCGGGCTGGTCATCATCGATTACCTGCAATTGATGCAGAGCGCCAAGCGCACCGAAAGCCGCGTGCAGGAGATCAGCGATATCACGCGGAACCTGAAGATCATGGCCAAGGAACTCAACGTACCGGTCATTGCGCTGTCCCAGCTTTCGCGCGCGGCCGAAAAAACGACCGGCCGCTCCGACCACCGGCCGCAGCTGTCCGACCTGCGCGACTCCGGCTCGATCGAACAGGACGCCGACGTGGTGCTGTTTTTGTACCGCGCCGCCTACTACAACCGCCAGAACGGCGAGGGCGAGCAGGCCAACGAGAACGAAGCCGAATGCATCGTGGCCAAGAACCGCCACGGCGAGACGAGCATCGTCCGCCTGGGCTGGGACGACGCGCACACCCGCTTCAGCAACCTGGATCAGATCCACGATGACTACTGACGCCGGCGCGCCGGCCGCCCGAATGCGGGGGATCGATTATGAATGGGATCGAATGCGAAAGGATCATCACCAAGACCGAGCAGACCCTGCTGGCGTATGCCAGGCGGCAGGGCCTGTTCCGGGCTGGCGACAGGGTCATTGCGGCCTGCTCCGGCGGGGCAGACTCGATGGCCCTTTTGCTGTTTTTGCTGCGTTGCCGGCGCGAACTTTCCGTCGAGGTACTGGCCACCCATGTGGACCACGGCCTGCGGGGCGAAGCCGCCCGCGCCGATGCGCGCTTTGTGGCCCGCTTTTGCCAAAAACAAGGCGTAGAGCTGTTTTTGTACGAAGCCGCCCGCGCCGGCGTGGACATTCCCGACCACCCCGGCGAGGACTGGGCGCGCCGGCTGCGCTACGCCTGGTTCGATGAACTGGCCGCGCGGGAGGAGGCCGTCGTCGCCACCGCGCACACCCTGTCCGACCAGGCCGAGACCGTGCTGCTGCGGCTGGCCCGCGGCACCGGCCTGCACGGGCTGGGAGGCATCCTGCCGCAGCGCGGGGTCTACCGGCGGCCGCTGCTCTGCCTGACGCGCGCCGAGACCGAGGCATACTGCGCGGCGCTTGGGCAAAGCTATGTGCAGGACGAGACCAACGATACCGACCTGTACGCCCGCAACCGCATCCGCCGCGGGGCCGTGCCGGTGCTGCAAAGAGTGAACCCTGCGGCCGAGCGCTGCATCGCCCGCCTGTGTGCCCAGATGCAGGAACTGGATTCCTGGCTGACCGCCGAGGCCGCCGCCCTGCTGCAGGCGGCCGCCACCCCCCACGGCTACAATGTGCAGACCCTGCGCGAGGCCGAAGGCCCCGTGCTGGACGCCGCGCTGCATTCCCTGGTGGCCCCCGTGCGCGAGACCGAGGAAAAGTACGTCAGCCTGCTGCGCTTCCTGGTGCTCAAGGGCGAGGGCGCGCTGCAGCTGACGGCCGATGTCAGCTACCGCGTGCAGAGCTTTGGCGAAGCGAAGGAGCTGGTGCGCATCTCGGCCGCCGGCGCGCTGCCGCCCCCGGCCCCGCCGCAGCCCGCGCTGCCGGGGATCTACCGCCTGCCCGGCGGCTATACGCTGTCCCTGCAGGTGGAAAAGTATGAAGATTTTATAAAAAATGCACCAATTTTCAAAAAAGACTTAACCTGTTGCGCAGATTATGCTAAAATAAACAAGAATGTTCTTTTGCGCACGCGCCAGCCCGGCGACGATTACCGCCCGCGCGGCCGCCATGTGCGCAAGACGCTCAAAAAATACTACAACGAACTGGCGGTGCCCACACTCCGGCGCCCGCTGCTGCCGCTGCTGGCGGACGGCAGCACGGTGCTGTGGCTGTGGGGCGCCGGCTTTGCCGAAGGCCTAGCCCCCGACCAGTTTACCCGCGAGGTGCTCATCATCCGCACCGAACAAACGGAGGGAACCTAATGCAGCCCAACCACCGTGATATCGAGCGCATCCTGGTCAGCGAAGAACAGCTCAAGGCCAAAGTGGCGGAGCTGGGCGCGCGCATCAGCCGCGACTACGCCGGCAAAGACCTGCTGATGGTCTCCATCTTAAAAGGCTCGGTCGTGTTCATGGCCGATTTGATGCGCGCCGTCACCATCCCCTGCGCCATCGACTTTATGGTCGTGTCCAGCTACGGCAGCGGCACCGCCACCTCCGGCCTGGTCAAGATCATCAAGGACCTGGACCAGGACCTTTCCGGCAAGGACCTGCTGATCGTGGAGGATATCCTGGATACCGGCGTCACGCTGTCCAACCTGGTGCCTATGCTGCGGCTGCGCAACCCGCGCAGCGTGCGCCTGTGTACCATCCTTTCCAAGCCCAGCCGCCGCCTGGCCGACATCACGGCGGACTACTGCGGCTTTGAAGTGCCGGACGAGTTCGTCGTCGGCTATGGGCTGGACTATAACGAGCGTTACCGCAACCTGCCCTATGTGGGCGTGCTCAAGCCGGAGGTCTATTCCAAATAAAACCGGCTATCTTTTAGCTAAGGAGTTGATTTTTTGCAGCATAAACCGCGTATGGGCGGCATTATCCTGACCGCCGTCCTCCTGGTGCTGGTGCTGGTCATGGCCGCCGGCTATGGCTCCCGCGCTGCCGCCAGCGCCTCTACCATGAAAATGTCCGAGGTGATGAACTGGTTCGCAGCCAACCAGGTCACCTACTTTAACCTGGACCTCAACACCGGCGAGATCGAGCTGAGCCTGAAAGAGGGCGCCTACCCGCTGCCGGACGAAGAGGACCTTGGCGCCGGCCAGCCCTCCGGCGGGCTGCTCAGCAGCCTGTATGAAATGGAGGAGGAGGGCCCGCGCAACGGCGGCATCGTCTCCGTCACCTACAAGCTGCCCTATACCGCGTATTTCCTGGACTATGTGCAGGGCTACATCGACGCCTACAACGCCGAAAACCCCGACGCCCCCATGGAATACGATATGGTGGGCCTGCGCACCTCCATCCCCTGGTTCGAGATTTTGCTCTACGCCTTTATGATCGGCAGCGTGGTGCTGCTGTTCATGTCGATGTACCGCGGCGGGGCAGGGGGCGGCGGCCTGATGAACGTGGGCCGCTCCAAGCTCAAGGACCAGCAGGAGGGCCAGCGCAAAGCCACTTTTGCCGATGTGGGCGGCGCCGATGAGCAAAAGGCCGAACTGCAGGAAGTGGTCGAATTCCTGAAAGCCCCCAACAAATTCAACTCCCGGGGCGCGCGCATCCCGCACGGCGTACTGCTGGTCGGCCCGCCGGGCACCGGCAAAACGCTGCTGGCCCGCGCCTGCGCGGGCGAAGCCGGCGTGCCGTTCTACGCCATTTCCGGCTCGGATTTTGTCGAAATGTACGTCGGCGTGGGCGCCTCCCGCGTGCGCGACCTGTTCGAAAAAGCCAAAAAGACCATGCCCTCCATCATCTTTATCGATGAGATCGACGCGGTCGGCCGCCAGCGCGGCGCGGGCCTGGGCGGCGGGCATGACGAGCGCGAACAGACGCTCAACCAGCTGCTGGTCGAGATGGACGGCTTTGACGCCAACGACGGCGTGATCGTAATGGCCGCCACCAACCGCGCCGACATCCTGGACAAAGCCCTGCTGCGCCCCGGCCGCTTTGACCGTCAGGTCTATGTGGGCCTGCCGGACGTAAAGGGCCGCGAAGAGATCCTGCGCGTCCACACCAAAAACAAACCCCTCGGCCCCGATGTGGACCTGGGCACCATCGCCAAGTCCACGGCCGGCTTCTCCGGCGCGGACCTGGAGAACCTGGTCAACGAAGCCGCCCTGCTGGCCGCCCGCAAGGGCAAAAAAGCCATCACTGAGCCGGAGATCGAAGAAGCCTCCATCAAGGTGGTGGCCGGCCCGGAGAAAAAGAGCCGCGTTGTCACCGACAAGGAAAAGCGCCTGACCGCCTACCACGAGACCGGCCACGCCATCACCGGCTACTTCTGCCAGACGCATGACCCCGTACACCAGATCAGCATCATTCCGCGCGGGGCGGCCGGCGGCTTTACGATGTACCTGCCGGAAAAGGACCCCAGCTATGTGACCAAAACGGCCATGAACGAAAACATCATCTGCCTGCTGGGCGGCCGCGTGGCCGAGCAGCTGGTGCTGGATGATATCTCCACCGGCGCTTCCAACGACCTGGAGCGCGCCACCGCCACCGCCCGCGCCATGGTCACGCGGTACGGCTTCTCGGAGCGGCTCGGCCCCGTGGTGTACGGCACCGACCCGGGCGAGACCTTCCTGGGCCGCGATTTCGGCCAGGGCCGCGGCTACAGCGAGAACATCGCCGCCGAGATCGACAACGAGATCCGCGACATCGTGGACGAAGCGTACGAGACCGCCCGCCGCATCCTGTCCGAACACATGGACGATCTGCACAAGGTGGCCGCCGTGCTGATGGAACGCGAAAAGATCAGCGGCGATGAATTCAAGACCCTGATGGAGGGCGGCCAGCTGCCGCCGTTCGATTTGGGCAGCGGCACCACGGCCAAGCCGGCCGCGCCGCAGCCGGAACCGGCCGCCGAGAGCGAAAAGCCCGAAACGACCGAAACACCCGAAACGCCTGACGAAAACAACTAAGGTGGGATGAATCATGGATCAGAATTTTACCCTTATGGCACAGTCCCGCGCCAACTACTACACGGCGGGCAGCCCGGTACAGTTTGTCCGTGTCGAGCTGCTCAAGGGGGATGTCACCGGCGAAGTCGCCGTCTGCCTGACGTTCAAAAACGTGGGCACCGAGCCTTTGACCGGCCTGGTCATCCACTTTAAGTGCAAGGACGCCTCCGGCCAGATCCTGTGCGAGGACGATTTCTATTACGAGAACCTCAACGCCCAGCCCGGCGACCTGTTCGGCAGCGACGACGCGGTGTTCGTGTCCGACACGCCGGTCTCCAGCGTCGAGACCGAGCAGGACCGCGCCTTCCTGAACGGCCGCGGGGTGGACCTGCGCGGCTACAAGCGGGTGCGCCTGCCGCAGCCGCGCGTGCTGCCCGGCTCCATCGCCAAGACCCTGCAGGCCCGCACCGGCAACCCGCAGCTCATCTGCGTGCCGCAGGATACCGAACACGGCTGGTTCTGCGCCTGCGGCGCCTTCCACCCCAACGAGGAAGCCGCCACCGCCTGCAGCGAATGCGGCGGCGACCGCGCGTACATCAAGGCCAGCCTGACCACCATCCTGGAGGAAGCCCGCCGCGCCGCCGAACAGCAGCAGCGGGAGATCAACGCCGTGGCCGGCATCCCGCAGCAGCAGCCCGCCGCCCCGGCCGCCCCGGCGCGCCCGGCCGACCCGGCCGCCGCTACCGCCGCCGCAGCGGCCGCCGCCATCGCCGCCGAGGAGGAGCCCCCCGCCGCCGAGGAGCCGACCGCCCAGTTCGACCCCGACCAGGCCACCAACGCCGAGATGGCCCGCGTGCAGCGCT
>CALWNS010000263.1 GCA_944382805.1 uncultured Gemmiger sp.
CCAAGGCCGCCAAAAAAGAGTCCCGGGCCGCCATTGCAGCCCCCACCCGCCGCCGGGCGGAACGGGCCCGGGCCGGGGCGGCCAAACCCCAGGCCGACGCCCCCGCCGAACCCGATAAGGAGGGGACCCAAGATGAGCGCGAAAATCATTGACGGCAAAGTGCTGGCGGAAGAAGTCAAGCAGATGGCGGCCCTGGCCGTGCAGACCCTGCAGCAACAGCACGGCATCACCCCCTGCCTGGCGGTGCTGCTGGTGGGGGACGACCCCGCCAGCCAGGTGTATGTGCGCGGCAAGGAAAACGACTGCGCCGCCTGCGGCATCGCCAGCCGCGTCTACCGCCTGCCGGCCCAGACCACCCAGGCCGAGCTGCTGGCCCGCCTGGCCGACCTGGCGGCGGACGATACGGTACACGGCATCCTGGTGCAGCTGCCGCTGCCGCGCCACATCGCCCCGGACGCCGTCATCAACGCCATCCCGCCGGAAAAGGATGTGGACGGCTTTACCCCCGTCAGCGCCGGCCGCCTGCTGCGCGGCGAACCCTGCTTTGTGCCCTGCACCCCGGCGGGCTGCCTGCGCATGATCGAAGCCGCCGGCGTGTGTGCCGAGGGCAAGCACGCCGTGGTGGTGGGCCGCTCCAACATCGTGGGCAAGCCGGCGGCGCTGCTGCTGCTCCGGCATAACGCCACCGTCACCGTCTGCCATTCCCGCACGCCGGACCTGGCCGCGGTCTGCCGCACGGCCGATATCCTGATCGCCGCCGTGGGCAAAGCGGGGCTGATCACCGGCGATATGGTCAAGCCCGGCGCGGTGGTCATCGATGTGGGCATCAACCGCGGCGCGGACGGCAAGCTGCACGGCGATGTCGATTTTGAAAGCGTGTCCGCCGTGGCTTCCTACATTACGCCGGTGCCCGGCGGCGTGGGGCTTATGACCCGCGCCATGCTCATGCTCAACACCGTGCAGGCCGCCGCGGCAAAAACCGGCTGCGATCTCGGCTTTTCCGTCAAAAACCCGGTGCGGTTTTGACCTGCCGGCGCAACTTTACACAGTATCAAACAAAATCCCGCGCGAACCCCTTGACTTTGCCGCGCGGATATGGTATGCTAACTAAGCCGCTTGGTATGGGCTTTCCAAGTGCGCCCTTTTGGGGGCCGCCCTGTGGCCAGCGAGACTTTTTAAGAGAGGGTTATCACTATGTACGCAGTTATCAAAACCGGTGGCAAGCAGTACAGCGTCAAGGTCGGCGATACCATCTTCGTCGAGAAGCTGAACGCCGAGGCTGATACCGAAGTCACTTTCGACCAGGTCCTGGCCGTGGGCGAGGAGGGCGCTGTCAAGGTCGGCGCTCCGCTCGTGGACGGCGCTTCCGTGGTGGCCAAGGTCGTTAAGAACGGCAAGGGCAAAAAGCTCAACATCCTGACCTATCGTCCCAAAAAGGGCAGCATGGTCCGCAAGGGCCACCGTCAGCCCTACACCAAGGTGGAGATCACCGCTATCAACGGCTAAGGAGGTACAGCACAATGGCACATAAAAAAGGCGTAGGTTCTACCAAGAACGGCCGCGATTCCGAGTCCAAGCGCCTCGGCGTCAAGCGCGGCGATGGCCAGTACGTTCTGGCCGGCAACATCCTGGTCCGTCAGCGCGGCACCCACATCCATCCGGGTGAGGGCGTTGGCATCGGCAGCGACGACACCCTGTTCGCTCTGGTGGACGGCCGCGTTCATTTCGAGCGCATGGGCCGCGACCGCAAGCGCTGCACCGTTAAGCAGTAACAGATTTTGGGCGGGCCGTGCGGCCCGCCCGTTTTTGCGCTTTGGCGCCCAAAGGAGCCACTATGCCAACCACCAATTTTATCGATACCGCCACCATCTGGCTGCACGCGGGCAAGGGCGGCGACGGCGCCGTCAGCTTCCACCGCGAAAAATTCGTGGCCGCCGGCGGCCCGGACGGCGGCGACGGCGGCCGCGGCGGGGACATCCTGTTTCAGGCCGACGATAACCTGTCCACCCTGATGGACTTCCGCTACAAGCGCAAATATACCGCCGACCCCGGCGAAAACGGCCGCGGCGCGCGCCAGAAAGGCCGCGATGCCGCGGACCTTGTCATCCGCGTGCCGCGCGGCACCGTGCTCAAGCAGGCCGAGACCGGCCTGGTCATTGCCGACCTTTCGGGCGACGAGCCGGTCGTGGTGGCCAGGGGCGGCCGCGGCGGCTGGGGCAACGCCCGCTTTGCCACCCCCACGCGCCAGATCCCGCGCTTTGCCAAACCCGGCTTGCCGGGCGAGGACCTGCACGTCACGCTGGAGCTCAAGGTCATTGCGGACGTGGGGCTGATCGGCTTCCCCAACGTGGGCAAATCCACCCTGATCAGCACGATCAGCGCCGCGCGGCCCAAGATCGCCAACTATCCCTTTACCACGCTGACCCCGGTGCTGGGCGTTGTGCGCGTGGGCGAGGAACAGAGCTTTGTCTGCGCCGATATCCCCGGCCTGATCGAGGGCGCGGCCGAGGGCGTGGGCCTGGGGCACGACTTTTTGCGCCATGTCGGGCGCTGCCGTCTGCTTTTGCACGTGGTGGACGTCTCCGGCAGCGAGGGCCGCGACCCGGAACAGGATTTTGTCCAGATCAACCGCGAACTGGCCGGTTTCAGCGCCGAGCTGGCCGCCCGCCCGCAGATCGTGCTGGGCAACAAATGCGACATCGCCGCGCCGGAACAGGTCGAAGCGTTCCGCGCCTTTATCGAGGGCCAGGGCCTGACCTTCCTGCCGATCTCGGCCGCCACGCGCCAGGGCATCGACAAGCTGCCCGCCCTGGTCTACGAGCGGCTGCAAAAGCTGCCGCCCGTCAAGACCTTCGCCCCCGAATACACCCGCCCCGACCCGGCCGCCGCGCCCAAGCGCCCGTTCACGGTCACCCGCACCGGCGAGCGCGAGTTCGCGGTGGACGCCCCCTGGCTGGAACGCATCCTGGCCGGCACCAATGTGGAGGATTACGAAAGCCTGCAATATTTCCAGACCCAGCTGGGCGATTCCGGCATTCTGGACGAGTTGGTGCGCCAGGGCGTGCAGGAGGACGATACCATCAAGATCGGGGAGTATGAGTTTGACTATGTCTTCTGAACCGGCGCGCATTGATATCCGCGAAATGTCGCCCCTGGCGCTGGCCTTTGTGGGCGACGCGGTGCTGGAACTGCTGGTGCGCGGGCGGCTGGTAGCCACCACCCGCCTGCAGCCCGGCCGCTTGCACAGCAAAGCCACGCACTATGTCTCGGCCCGGGCGCAGTTCCGCGAACTGGCTGCGCTGGAACCGCTTTTGACCGAAGCCGAAACCGCCGTGCTGCGCCGCGGCAAAAACGCCAGCAAGGCCATGGTGGCCAAGCACGCCACCGCGCAGGAATACCGCGCCTCCACCGGGCTGGAATGCCTGCTTGGCTGGCTGTACCTGCGCGGCGAGCAGGAGCGCATCCGCCAGCTGTTCGAAGTTCTGTGGCAGGCCGGCGGCCAGGAGATATAAGCGCCGCGCCGGCGGCCGGGACCATGTACAGGGCGGGGCCTGCCCCCGACCGCGGGGACGGGCCTTTACTGCTTGTTCTGGCTGTTCTGGCCGGCTTTGTTTTCGGCCGTTTTGTTCTGGGTGTTGGCGGTTTTCTTGTTCTGGGTGCCGCCGCAGTTCTGGCCGTTCTGGTTGGTCGTGTTCTTTGCATTGCGTGCCATAAGGTTCGCTCCTTTCCATAAGCGGGGCCGTCCGCCGGTCCCTGCCTGTAGCTTGCCCGCCCGCGGGCCGCTTATACAAGTTTAGAAAAAAGGTGACCCGCTTGGTCCCGATCCCCCCGGCATTTGAAGCGCGCGAGCGCGCGCTGCTCGGCGCACGGTTCCAGGAACTGTTCACGCCGCGCACGGCCGCCCCGGCGCGCGGCGTGCCCGTCAATACGCTGCGCTGTTCCCCGCAGCGCCTGGCCGAACAGGCCGGCCTGCCTCTGGCGCCTTCGCCGTTCTGCACCCAGGCGTTCGCCCTGACCGATGCAGACCTGCGCCCCGGCCGCCACCCCTGGCACCACGCCGGGGCTTTTTATGTGCAGGAACCCAGCGCCGCCGCCCCGGCTGCGCTGCTGGGCGTGCGCCCCGGTATGCGCGTGGCCGACCTGTGCGCCGCGCCGGGTGGCAAGTCGGCCCAGCTGGCCGCCGCGCTGGCCGGCAGCGGCCTGCTGCTGGCGAACGAATACGACCCCGCCCGCGCCGCCGTGCTGGGCCAGAACCTGGAACGCATGGGCGCGGCCAACGCCGTTGTCACCAACAGCGATACCGCCCGCCTGGCCGCCGCCCTGCCCGGGGTGTTCGACCGCGTGCTGGTGGACGCCCCCTGCTCCGGCGAGGGGATGTTCCGCAAGGAGGCCGCCGCCGTCAGCCAGTACACCCCGGCGCTGGTCGCGCACTGCGCCGCGCTGGCGGCCGCCATCCTGGACGATGCCGCCGCCCTGGTCGCGCCGGGCGGGCGGCTGCTGCTTTCGACCTGCACCTTCTCCCCGCAGGAGGACGAGGGCCAGGCC
>CALWNS010000264.1 GCA_944382805.1 uncultured Gemmiger sp.
GCGCGCAAGGGTACGACGCGGCCTACTACGGCGCGCGGGCTTCCTATATCGGCGGCTGCAGTTCCACCTCCTGCGTGATGGCGGCGCGGGATTTCGGCATCCCGGCTTCGGGCACGATGGCGCATTCTTGGGTGCAGATGTTCCCCAGCGAGTATGAGGCGTTCAAAAAATATGCCCAGCTGTATCCCGATGCCTGCGTGCTGCTGGTGGATACCTATAACGTGCTGCGCCACGGCGTACCGGACGCCATCAAGGTGTTTGACGAGGTGCTCAAACCGATGGGCAAGCGCCCCAAGGGCATCCGCATCGATTCCGGCGATATCGCGTACCTGTCCAAAAAAGCGCGCCGTATGCTGGACGAGGCCGGTTACCAGGACTGCCCGATCTGCGCCTCCAACAGCCTGGACGAATACCTGGTGCGCGACTTGATTTTGCAGGGCGCGCGGGTGGACAGCTTTGGCATCGGGGAAAATATGATCACCGCCAAGAGCGAACCCGTGTTCGGCGGCGTGTACAAGCTGGCCGCCGTCCGGGAAGAGGACGGCAGCTACACCCCCAAGATGAAGCTGAGCGAGAGCGCGGAGAAAACGACCATCCCGTGCCTGAAAAAGGTCTGGCGCATCTATGACGAGGACGGCAAGGCGATGGCCGACCTGATCACCCTGGCGGACGAGGAGGTATCGACCAAGCACGGCATCACGCTGTTTGACCCGGTCGAAACATGGAAAGAGCGCACTTATGTCAACTGCACGGCGCGCTGCCTGTCTACCCTGATCTACGAATACGGCCGGCGCGTCTACCATTCGCCCGGCCTGGCGGATATCCGCAAGTTCTGCAAGGCGCAGGTGAACACGCTGTGGGACGAAGTAAAGCGCTTTGAAAACCCGCACCGCTATTATGTCGACCTGAGCCAGAAGCTGTGGGATACCCGCAATGCGCTGATGAAAGTGCTTTCCAAATAATAACAAATATTACAAAAGAATGACAAACGCCCTCCCAGCACAGACTGTACATAACAACTGTGGGGGAGGGTTTTGTTTGCGTTCGAACCATTACCGGCTGCAGGCTGCGGTGTTTATCCTGGGTGGAACGGCTTACCTGTGCGTAGAGCTGGCCTGGCGCGGGCAGACGCACTGGACGATGTTTTTTGCCGGCGGGTTGTGCCTGTGCGGCTTGTGCCGGCTGGAACGCTATGGCGGCCCGCTGCCGCTGCTGGCCGCAGGCGCGGCGGGCGGCGTGAGCCTGGTCGAGCTGGCTTTCGGCCTGTTCTGCACCCGCCTGCTGGGGCTGCGCGTCTGGGATTACAGCAACGAGTGGGGCAACCTGGCCGGGCTGATCTGCCCCAAATATTCGCTGCTGTGGTTTTTGCTGTGCGGGTGGCTGCTGTTTGCGCTGCGGGCCGTCCGGCGGGGGACCGTGTGCCGTTTAGGGGGAGATACATCCCATAAACCGGACGGGATTTGCCCGCTCCAGGGCTGAAAGTCCGAAAAATAACCCCTTACTTTCGCTATACTGGAAACAGAAAAAGCGAAAGGCAGGCGGACACTATGACCACCCAATTCAAAAATGTAAACGGCCACATCGAGGTGTATTCCGGCACGGGGGAGTTTTTGTTCTCCGCCGATACGATGGAGGAGGCCTGGCGCGAGCTGTGCGCGTAATACGGACAAATGGCGATGTGACATATACAAAACAACGAAAAAGTTGAAAACATAAAAATAATTTTTGTAAGATTGTACAAAGTGCCGATTGAAAAATCCCCTTGCGGCGGATATACTATAAGTAAGAAAAAGGCCCGGCTGCAACGCCGGGAACGCAGCAAAGGGGGTTCGCAAAATGAAGCTGCACATGATCATGCAATGGATGCGCGGTATCATTCGGCGTGATGATGACTACGGCCTGCCCGGGGACGTCTACAACGATGTGATGCCCTCCGGTATGCACGAGTTCCAGCGCACGGAATTCTGAACCCGCATCGCTGCAAAAATAAGGGTGGACGGCGGTTTTTCCGCCGCCTGCCCTTGTTTTTTTGTGCAAAAACAGGTATGCTATATACACAGTGCAAGGCTGTGGGCGGGGTTGCGCCGCCCGCCGGCCGCTGGCCGGAAACAACCGTAAGAGGAGTTGTGCGAAATGAATAAACTGATCACCTTTGCCGTGCCGTGTTATAACTCGGCCGCGTATATGGACCGCTGCATCCAGTCGCTGCTGCCGGCCGGGCCGGAAGCCGAGATCATCCTGGTCGATGACGGTTCCAAGGACGAGACCGGCGCCATTGCCGACGCCTGGGCGGAAAAGTACCCCGATATCATCCGCGTGATCCACCAGGAAAACGGCGGCCACGGGGAAGGCGTGAACCAGGGCATCCGCCATGCCGCGGGGGTCTATTACAAGGTCGTGGATTCCGATGACTGGCTGGATACCGACTCCCTTGCCCAGGTCATGGAAAAGCTGCGCGAATTTGCCGCCATGCCGGAACCGGTCGATCTGCTGCTATGCAACTATGTCTATGAGCATACGGTCGATAACACCCGCCACACCGTGCGGTATACGGGCATTCTGCCCACCGGCCGCGTGTTTGCATGGTCGGAGATCGGCCGTTTCCCGCCCAGCCAGAACATCCTGATGCACAGCGTGATCTACCGCACGCAGATCCTGCGCGACTGCGGCCTGCGCCTGCCCAAGCACACGTTCTATGTGGACAATATGTTCGTATATCTGCCGCTGCCGCACTGCCGCAAGCTGTACTATCTCGATCTGGACCTCTACCGCTACTTCATCGGGCGCGAGGACCAGAGCGTGAACGAAAAGGTCATGGTCAAGCGTGTGGACCAGCAGCTGCGCGTGACCAAGCTGATGATCACCGGCATCGACCTGTACAGCCTGCCGCCGGAGCAGAAAAAGCTGCGCGCCTATATGTTCAACTACCTGTCCATGATGATGACCATTTCCAGCGTGTTCCTGACCATGGACGGAAGCCCGGAGGCGCTGGCCAAAAAGAAGGAGCTGTGGCAGTTCCTGAAACTGCACGACCGCCGCGTATACAAGCGCTGCCTGCTCTCTGTGGCGGGGGCCTGCAACCTGCCCGGCAAGGCCGGCCGCCGTGTGACGATGCTGGGCTACCGCGCGGCGCAGAAAATCTTCAAATTCAACTAAGTACCTGCAATTTTGGGGCCGGCCGCACGTTCGCGGGCCGGCTTCTTGCCATACAGGAGAGGCCCGTGAGATGGTTCTTTTAGAGGATAGCGGCGATTTTGGCCTGGCGCCTGTTTCGGCGCTAAACTTGGTGAAAGGGCGCTACGAATTCAAAGAGACCGAAGCCGTGGATTGGGACTTGCTTTCCAAAGACAGGGCGTTCGGCAGGGCGGAGCCTGGCGGTATCCTCCTGCGCTTTGCGGCAAAGCCGCAGGGGATCACCGAAAGGCGCGGCACGCTGGCGGAGATCGCCAGGAAGCGATACCATATCGAAGGCTGCCTGGTGGAAGAAGAGTCGGCTCCCGGCCCGGACCTTATAAAGACCGGCGTATTGCAGGTGCCGGAAAAAGAGATCCGGCCGGCGTTAAAGCTGCTTTATCAAATGTATACCTGCGCCGGCATGGTCCTGTGCCAAGAGCAAGATACGGCCTGGGCGGCGCATTGGCTGGTAAAGAATCCTATGTTTTGCGGCGGTTACACGATCGACGCTGTGGCCGGGAATGTATATGAGGTTTTGGCGCGGGGCGCTGTTGTACTGTACGCCCTTCGCGGCTGCGACGGATGCGCGTTTAATTTTCTTTGCCGCCGTGAAAAATGACCCCGCCTTTTACTGTTGACGCCAGGATGTACGTTGATGCACAAACGGATATGCGTGCCGTAAAGGAGCTGCTATGGGGCGCCAGTTTCGCTATTATATGGTAGATGAGAAGAATATCAGGGCGGTTGTGGAGGCGGTCGTCCAGAGCGGCTTTGACGTGGTAGTTACACGTTATTCCGCAGAAAATGCCCCGGATCATAAAAAGGCAAAAATATATTACGAGACGCGCCGCGCTAGCGCGGATATGCTTTATCAAATGACTTTGCCGGCCGGGCTTGTTCGCCTGCACAGGGCTGAATATGGTCTGTATCGTTCGCGTTCGGACCCGTCCATCGAATGGCTGCAGGCCAGGTTTGGCAGGCAGGGGCGCAAATTGGTTGAAAGCAGGCTGTATTTTGACACACAATACAGGGATCGATACGGGGCAGAGGTTTATGACCGGCTGCTAAAGGATTTCAAATACCTGGCCGCCGTCATTGGAAAGCTTGCCCCGGTAACTTCGATACAGATCAACGGCGCATTATATCACGCCAGGATGGATGAACAAACCATAGACTGCCTAAAGAACGGTTATTCATTTGGGCCGGCTGTGTAAGACTTGAAGCCCCGCGTTTGCAAGGAGGCGTAGACGGCGATGCGAGAAACCGGCGGACGGGATGCGTTCTTTGCCAGTATTGTGCATGACGAATACGAAACGGTTGCGGAAAAACTCAAGGCGGTCCCCAATATCAACAAGTGCGACGATGCGGGCGTTACATATCTGCTGGCGGCGACGATCAACGATAGAGGGAAGGTCGTAAAGCTGCTTTTGGAACAGGGGGCGGATCCCAACTGCGCGGACGCCCGGGGGCGGACGCCTTTGGTCATGGCGCTGGGCACGAACCGACCAAACGCGGAAAAGATCGCCGCCGAACTTCTCCGCTATGGCGCGGACCCCGATTCGAAAACGGGGAACCGAAAAACGGCGCGTGAAATCATGGAGATGCTGGGAAAGACTATTTTTAATGTTGCCGCCACGCGGGGAACGCTGCTGGAAAGAGCCCTTCCACGCGGCACACTGGATTGACTTGCCTGGCCGTTCCGTGTGAAAAATAAGACCGCCGTATCGGAACAACCCGCCCCAAAGGAGATGCTTAT
>CALWNS010000265.1 GCA_944382805.1 uncultured Gemmiger sp.
CATCCTGGACCACGACCTGCGCATGAAAGCCGCCAGCAAGAAAAACAAATAAAGATACAACAAAACCGGCGCGCCCCTGCATACGGGACGCGCCGGTTTTTTCACTTTGCGGCTTGATCTGCCGGCCGGCAGTAGGCCAGGCGTTCTTCGCCGTTTTCGGCCAAGCGGATCACGCCGCAGTACGCAAATCCGTTTTTGCGCAAAAGGTCCTGCATCACCGTGTTGTCGCGGTGGGTATCGATGCGCAAAGGAAGCCCGCGCGCCGCGCAAAAGGCAAAGCAGGCCCTGGCCACGCCGTGCGCTTTGCCGTTGGCGGCCAGGCGGTGGATGGTCAGGTAGGGCGCGTCGTCCGGCCAGGCGCCCGCGATCTGCGCATAAGAAGGCTCGGCCCCCGGCAGGCAGCAGAACGTGCCCACCGCCGCGCCGTTCTCCTCCATCAGGTAGCACACGCCCTGCGCGATCTGCGCGCGCATCCGCGCTTCGCCGGGGTAATCCGGCCCCCACTGGCGCGGGTTGCCGTGGGCGGCCATAAAGGCTTTGGCGGCGGTAAAAATGTCCATCAGCTGCGGCAGGTCGGCCGGTACGGCCGGGCGGATCTCGATCATGGGCGGCTCCTTTGTTGTGTTGCTGCCTTCCACCCTACCACGCCCGCGCCGCCCTGTCAAGCGCGGCGGGCGGGGCAGGGGAGGGGGAAGGCAAAAAGTTTACATCTATATCCTACTAAAATACAAGGAATTATCTTGTGCTTTGCCGCCGTCCGTGGTATAGTAGTATCCGGGCAGAAACTGCCAACACTGTATAAAAGCCCAAACGGGAGGAAAACCCCATGCTAGAACTCAAACACGTCGGTTTTGAGACCGATGATAAAAAGGAGATCCTGCGCGACATCAACCTGACCGTGCAGGAGCGCTTTGTGGCCATCACCGGCCCCAACGGCGGCGGCAAATCCACCCTGGCCAAGGTCATTGCCGGCATCTACCAGCCCACGTCCGGCCAGATCCTGCTGGACGGGCAGGACATCACCCGCCTTTCCATCACCGAGCGCGCCAACCTGGGCATCAGCTATGCGTTCCAGCAGCCGGTGCGCTTCAAGGGCCTGCGCGTCAAGGACCTGCTCAGCCTGGCGGCCGGGCGCAATACCAGCATAAACGAAGCCTGCGGCTACCTGAGCGAGGTGGGCCTGTGCGCGCGCGACTACATCGACCGCGAGATCAACGCCAGCCTGTCCGGCGGCGAGCTTAAGCGCATCGAGATCGCCATGGTGCTGGCGCGCGGCACCAAGCTTTCGATCTTTGACGAGCCGGAAGCCGGCATCGACCTGTGGAGCTTCCAGAACCTGATCCGCGTGTTCGAAAAAATGTACGAGCAGACCCGCGGCAGCATCCTGATCATCAGCCACCAGGAGCGTATTTTGAACATTGCCGATACCATCGTGGTCGTCAAGGACGGCGACATCGTGCGCAGCGGCCCGCGGGCCGAGATCCTGCCCGCGTTGCTGGGCAGCGCCGACGCCGCCAACCCGGCCTGCGATGTGCTGACCAGCAAAATGGAGGGGGTGTGACCATGGACGCCATTGAAAAGAAACTGCTGCACGAAGTCGCGGAGCTGGACGCTCTGCCGGTCGGCGCGTACAACATCCGCGCCAACGGCCGGCTGCAGACCCGCAACACTACCGCCAACATTGATATCGTCAGCAAGGACGACAAGCCCGGCATCGATATCTACATCAAGCCCGGCACCAAAAACGAAAGCGTACACATCCCGGTCATCATCAGCCAGACCGGCCTGACCGACCTGGTGTACAACGACTTCCATATCGGCGAAGGCGCCGATGTGACCATCATCGCCGGCTGCGGCATCCACAACTGCGGCGGCGGCAACGCCCAGCACGACGGCATCCACACCTTCTATGTGGGCAAAAACGCCCGCATCCGCTATGTCGAAAAGCATTACGGCGAAGGCGACGGCCGCGGCAAGCAGATCATGAACCCCACCACCGTCATCCACCTGGCCGAAGGCGCGCAGATGGAGATGGAGACCACCCAGATCGCCGGCATCGACGATACCATCCGCAAGACCAGCGGCGACGCGGCCGCCGGCGCCAGCCTGGTCATCCGCGAAAAGATCCTGACCGTGGGCGACCAGCACGCGGTGACCGATTTTGTGGTGGACCTGAACGGCGAAGGCTGCTCGGCCAACGTGATCTCCCGCAGCGTGGCCAAGGAGCGCAGCGTGCAGGAGTTCAAGAGCTACATCAACGGCAACTGCGCCTGCGCGGGCCACAGCGAATGCGATGCCATCATCATGGACGACGCCAAGGTCATCGCCACGCCGGGCCTGATCGCCAACAATGTGGACGCCAGTCTCATCCACGAAGCCGCCATCGGCAAGATCGCCGGCGAGCAGCTCATCAAGCTGATGACGCTGGGCCTGACCGAACAGGAAGCCGAAGAACAGATCGTGAACGGCTTTTTGGAATAAGCCGCCCCGCGCGGCAATACGCAAAAAACGCACGCCGGCCGGCGTGCGTTTTGCTATATTGCTTGCGTTCTATACATTTTGTATTTTTGGCCAACGGGTCACAGGTACATTTCCAGCTCGCGGGCATCGGGCACGGCGCGCAGGGCGTCGGCGCGGGTGATGGTCCCGGCGGCGACCAGGCGCGCCAGGTCGCCGGCCAGCGTGTGCATCCCCTGCGCCGCGCCGGCCTGCTGCAGGCTGGGCAGCTGGAAGCACTTGTTTTCCCGGATCAGGTTGCCCACCGCCTCGGTGCCCACCAGCACCTCGGTGGCGGCGCAGCGGCCGGCGCCTCCGGCCAGCGGCAGCAGCTGCTGGGTGACGATGCCGCGCAGGATGGCCGCCAGCTGGCCGCGCATCTGCCCCTGCAGCCCGGCGGGGCAGGCGTCGATGATGCGGTCGATGGTATGCGCCGCGCCGATGGTGTGCAGCGTGCTCAGCACCAGGTGGCCGGTCTCGGCGGCCGTCACGGCGGCCTGGATGGTCTCGTAGTCGCGCATTTCGCCCACCAGGATCACGTCCGGGTCCTCGCGCAGGGCGCTGCGCAGCGCGGCGGCAAAGCCGGGCACATCGCGCCCGACCTCCCGCTGGTGGACCAGGCCGCCGGCGTACACATACTCGATGGGGTCCTCGATGGTCAGCACATGGCAGGGCCGCACGCGCAGGATGTGCCCGATCATGGCGGCCAGCGTGGTCGATTTGCCGGAGCCTGTCGGCCCCGTGACCAGCACCAGCCCGTTGGGGCGCTCGGCCAGCCGGGCCAGCACGGCGGGCAGGCGCAGCTCCTCCAGCGTGGGGATGTGGTCGTTCAGCAGGCGGATGGCCGCGGCCAGCCGCCCCTGCTGGCGGAAGATATTCACGCGCTGGCGGCTGCCGTCCGGCGCGGTCAGCGCAAAATCCAGGTCCTGCCCCGCGTCCAGGCGGGCCAGGGCGTCGCCGTCCAGCAGCGAACGGATGAGCGCGGCGCTCTCCTGCCCGTCCTGCGCCAACGGGGCGGGGCGCAGCTGGCCGTCCACCCGGAAAAATACGGGCAGCGATTCCGAAATATGCACATCGCTGGCGCCCTGTTGCCGGGCCAGCGCGATCAGTTCCTGCAGCTGCATCTTGTTCTCCTTACAGGCTGCGGGGGCTTATTCCCCGCAGGTCACCTTCAGCATTTCCTCCGGCGTGGTCACGCCCTGGCGCACCAGGTCCAGCGCCGATTCGCGCAGGCTGCGCATCCCCTGCGCTTTGCGGGCGTACTCGGCCATGGCTTCGGACGTGGCGCCCTCCACGATCATGCGGCGCAGCGTTTTGTCCACCGTGATCAGTTCGTGGATGGCCACCCGCCCGCGGTAGCCGGTGCCGTGGCAGTGCGGGCAGCCGCGGCCGCGGCGCACGGTGCGGATCTCCGGCCCCAGGTAGGCGGCCTCCGCCCGGGTGACAGGTTCCTCCTGCCCGCAGCGGGGGCAGACCTTGCGCAGCAGGCGCTGGGCCACCAGCCCCGCCACCGAGTTGGCCGCCATATACGGCTCCACCCCCATATCGATCAGGCGCACGATGGAGCTGGCCGCGTCGTTGGTGTGCAGCGTGGAATAGACCATATGGCCGGTGATGGCCGCCCGCACCGAGATGCCGGCGGTCTCGGCGTCGCGGGTCTCGCCCACCATGATGATATCGGGATCCTGGCGCAGCAGCGCGCGCAGCCCCCGCTCAAAGGTCAGGCCGGCGGCGGGGTTGACCTGGGTCTGGTTGACATGGGCGATGTTGCGTTCGACCGGGTCCTCGATGGTCACGATGTTCACCGCGCGGCGGCGCAGCGCCTCCAGCACCAGGTAGAGCGTGGTCGTTTTGCCGGAGCCGGTCGGCCCGGTCAGGTATACGATGCCGTTGGGCCGGTCGAGCAGGGGCAGAAAGCGGCGGTATACCTCGTCGTTCATGCCGAACTGGTCGGCATGGTCGATGACCGCACTGCCCGCCAGCAGGCGCAGCACGGCTTTTTCGCCGTAGACGGTCGGCATGATCGAAACGCGCAGGTTGACGTCGCCCCCCTGCTCCATGTGGGCGCGGAAGTGGCCGTCCTGCGGCAGGCGGTGCTCCGCAATGTCCAGGCCGGACAGGATCTTGACGCGGGCGACAAGCGGCTGGTGCAGCGCGCGCTGCAGTTCCAGGTAGTCCACGATCACGCCGTCGATGCGCATCCGCACATTGGTGCTTTCCTCAAACGGTTCAATGTGTATGTCGGAGGCGCCGGCCGTCATGGCGCGCTGCAAAAGGCTGTTCAGCAGCTGGATGACCGGCGCGTCGCCGCCGTCCCCGGTCACGTTGACCGATACCTGCTCCGCCGGGGCGGCGGGGGCGGCGCTGTCCCCCGCGCTGCGGGCGGCGCGCTGCGCGCCCAGGTCGGCGTAATAATATTGGATGGCTTTGTTCAGCGGCTCCGGCTCGGCCAGCACGATGTCCAGCTCCAGGCCGGTGAGTTGGCGCAGGTCCTCGATGGCATAGTAGTTCAGCGGGTCATCGGTGGCCACGGTCAGCACGCTGCCGCGGCGGCGCAGCGGCAGCACGCAGTACTTGGCGGCCAGCGCCTGCGGCACCAGTTCCAGCGCCGCGCCCTCGGCCGTCTGCTGCGCCAGGTCCACCATTTCCAGTTCCAGGCGGCGGGCCAGCGCCTGCAGCACCTGGCGCTGGGTGACGTAGCCCAGCGCCATCAGCGCCTGGCCGATGCGCAGGTCGCGGTGTTCCTTCTGGTAGGCCAGCGCTTTTTCCAGCTGTTGTTGGCTGATGATGCCGGCATCGGTCAGCACCTCGCCCAGACGAATGTTCTTCATTCCGCAAGCGCCTCCGTGTCGTACATATAGACGGTCAGTTCGTAGCGGAACTGCACCACGGTGGTCGTGCCGCCGCTGCCGGTGAACCAGGCGGATTCGGTCACCGAAAAATCGCGCAGGTGCAGCGCCGGGTAGTGTTGGGCGATATCGTCAAGCAGGGCGGTAAAGTCCTGCGGCGTGCCCCGCACGGTGCTGGTCAGCGAAACCGCGCGCAGCCCGCTGCGTTCGGGCGCTTCGGACAAACTCTGCCCGCCCAGCGGCCCCGGCGCGTAGCCGCTCAGTCCGGGCGCGCCCGCACTGGAAATGGAAAGCGAAACGGGTTCCAGGCCGTGGGTCAGCGCCAGGCCGGTCACCAGCGTGTCCAGGTCGTCGCTGTACAGCAGCGGGTACAGGTCGGCGGTGGCGGCCTGCACGTCCTGTTCGGCCCGGGCGCGGGCTTCGGCATTGGCGGCAGCGGCCTCGATCTCGGCCTGCATTTCCTGCTTTTGCGCCGCGGCGGCCGTGTAGTCGGCGCGGGCCTGCGCGTGGGCCTGTGCGGCCGGGCGCAGCACAAACGCGCCGAACAGCGCCACAAACGCCAGCACGCCCACCGCATACAGCAGGCGCTTATCCCGTTCGGTCACGGTCATCTCGATCCTCATGGCGTTTCCTCCCCGGCCGGCGCGGCCAGCACGCAGTTCAGCTGCAGGCGGTAGCCGCCGCTGCCGGAACCATAGCCGCTGTACTGTACGGTATCGAACAGGCCGGTCGCCTGCAAACGGCGCACATAGGCCGGGATATCAATGACCTGCGGCGAAACGGCGTCGAACCCCAGCACGCCGCTGGTGGCGCTGTAGCTGCGCAGGCGGACCTGCACGCTGCCGCTGGCGGATTCCAGCGTTTGCAGCAGCTGCCCGGTGGGGTCTGGGTAGCTGTCCAGCAGGTCGTGCAGCTCGTCGGCCAGCCCGGCGTCGGCCTGCAGGCGCTCGGCCAGCGTGCGGTCGGCCAGGCTTTCGGCATAGGCGGCGCCGGAGGCTTCGCACCAGGCGTTCAGGCTGCCGGTCTCGCCGCGCAGCCAGGCCGTGTGCAGCGTAAGCGCCCCCCACCCCAGCAGGCAGACGGCCACAACGGCCGCGGCGGGCGCCGCGGCGCGCGCCAGGCGCCGCCCCGCCGCGCGCCGGCCGGAACTTTCGGCCAGCTGCCAGCAGCGGTAAAAATTGTTGCGTTTGTATGCCATAACCAAAAACTTCCTTTGCGTTTGTGCTGTCAGGGCAGCAGGCTGCCGGCGGTGTACTGGCAGTCGGCCAGCGCCCAGCCCTTGGGCAGGCGTACGCGCGGGCTGGCGGGGAACAGCCCCGCTTTCAGGTGCAGCGCCGCCAGCCCCGGCGCGCAGGCGGCCAGGTCGCCGACTGCCTCCCCGCCAAAGTACACGTCAGTCAGCGGGTGGGGGCTTTTGCCGGCCTGGTGGAACTGCACAAGGCCGGATACTTTTTGCAGGATCTCGGCCGCGCCGTCCGCGCTGCCGCGCGGGTGGAACAGGCGGCTGCGCGTGGCGTACTTGTAGCGGCCCTGCTCGTACAGCGCGGCGTTGAGCGTTTCGCCGTCGAACACCAGCGTGATGAAGGTGCGCCCGCCGCATTCGGGCAGCGCGCGCACCAGGCGGATCTGCCCGGCAAGCGCCAGGTCAATGCTGTCCAGCCGCAGGCCCAGCCCGGCGGCCAGCGCCACATAGCCGTCCAAAAATCCCTTTTCCACGCGGGTGGCCAGCACGGTGTCGGTGTTGGCGGCCGGGTCAGAGCGCAGCAGCATATAGTCGTCCAGCGGATCCTCGGCCTCGCTGCCGGTGCTCAGCTCATGGCTGACCACCGTGCGCAGCCGGGCCGGCGGCAGGTGCGGCAGCTCCAGCAGGCGGCTGACGAACTGGCCGCCGCCCAGCGCCAGCGCCACGTGCCGGGTGGGCAGGCGCTCGGCGCGCCAGAATTCGCCCAGCGCCTCGCTCAAAAGGGCTTCGTCCGTGATCAGCCCGTTGATCAGGCAGCCGTCCGGCAGTTCGGCCTGGCACAGGCGCTGCACTTCGGCCTGCGCGCCGCGCGCGCGGCCCACCGCCGCCTGGACGGTGCGGTTGCACAGGAATAAAACAGTTGTCAATGGCATACGCAGTTCTCTTTCCGTTTGTTTTTTGTTTACCCGGCAATGGCGCTGTAGGAGCCGTAGATCGGCAGGATCACGGCCACGACCACCAGCGCCACGATCACGCCCATCACCACGATCATCAGCGGTTCCAGCAGGCCCAGCAGGCGCTTGGTGGCCTGTTCGGCTTCGTAGTCCATCGTGTCGGAGGCGGCGGACATCATATCGTCCAGGCGGCCGGTCTCCTCGCCCACCTGCAGCGAGGCGGCCAGCTTGTTTTCGAACCCGTCCACCTGCATGAGCGCCGCCGAAAGCGCGCTGCCGCTGCGCACCGCCGCCAGCGCCTGGGGGAACTGGCTTTCGATCCAGGCGTTATGCACCGTATCCTGCGAAGCCTGCAACGAGTTCAGGATCGGCACGCCGCAGGCGTACAGGCTGGCCAGCGTGCGGGCAAAGCGGGCGGTGCAGATTTTGCGGTACAGCCGCCCCGTGACCGGCATATGCAGGCGGAAGCGGTCCCACGCGCGGCGCACATCGGGCGCGCGCAGGGCCGCGCGGACCCCGATGGCCAAAAGCACCGCCGCCAGCACCAGCCAGTACCAGCCGGCGGCCACCGCGTTGCACACGGCGAACAGCAGCACGGTGGGCCAGGGCAGCTCGTCCATCTGGGCGAACAGCTCCTCAAACTGGGGCAGCACAAACCCCACCAGCACCCCGCAGACCACCACGACCATGACGGCCAGGATCGCCGGGTACAGCAGGCTGCTGACCACCTGTTGGGAGATGCGGTACTCTTTCTCATAATACAGGGCCATGCGCCGGCACACCCGGTCGATGCTGCCGGTGCCCTCGGCGCTGCGCACCATGGCAACGAGCAGCGGCGGGAAGGCCGGGGCCTGGTTTTCCATGGCGGCCGAAAGCGGCACGCCCTGGCGCAGATCGGCGCGCAGTGCTTCGTACAGCGCGCGCAGGGCGGGGGCCAGGCCGTCCTCGTTCGCCAGGATGCCCAGCGCGCGCAGCAGCGGCACGCCGGCCTCCAGCAGCATCCCCAGCCCGCGGCAGAACTCCGCCAGCTGTGCGGGCCGCAGCGCGCGGCGGCGGGCCGGGCGCAGTGCGCGCTGCCCGGTCAGGTACAGCCCTTCGCCGCGCAGGCGGGCGTACAGCGCCTGCGCATCGGCGGCGGCCGCCGTGCCGCGCACGGTGCGGCCCTCGGCGTTTTTGGCGGTGTAGCGGTAGGTGACCATTCTTCGGCTTACTCTCCTTACGTGGTTTGCCCGGCAAAGCGGGCCTTACAGCAGCGCGCCGTACCACAGGGCCAGCGCATCGCCCAAAAACAGCGCCGCCCCGATGCCGGCGCACAAAAACGGCCCAAAAGCAAAGTGGTCGCCGCGCCGCGCGCGGCGTGTGAGCAGCAGCGCCGCCCCGTACACGCCGCCGCCCAGCACGGCCAGGAAAAACGCCACAAGCGTGTTCCGCCAGCCCAGCAGCAGCCCGGCCGCCGCCATCAGCTTGATATCCCCGCCGCCAAAAGCGCCGGGCACGGCCAGGCACAGCAGCAGCATCGGCACGCTGACGCACACCGCGCCGATGCCGTGCCGCCAGGCAAGGCCCGCCCAGGAGCCGGCGTGCGCGCCCTGCCACAAAACCAGCAGCGCGCCCAGCAGCGCCAAAGCGGCGCTGAGCCGGTCGGGGATCTGCTGGGTGGCGGCGTCGATGC
>CALWNS010000266.1 GCA_944382805.1 uncultured Gemmiger sp.
TCTTGCCATATTTATATTGTTTGGCCAGGCGCAAGGCGCCGGCCTGCGGCGGCAGTTCGGCGGTCAGTTCGCTTTCGCACAGCACCACGCCGCCGGGGGCCACGCTGCGCGAAAGCAGCGGCAGCACCTGGGCCAGCATGCCGTGGGAAAACGGCGGGTCCAAAAAGACCAGGTCAAACGGTTCGCGCGCGGTGTGCAGGTAGTTGAGCGCATCGCCGCAGCTGATGCGGGCGCGGTCCTGCACGCGGGCGGCGCGGCAGTTTTCGGTCACGACGCGCACGGCCTGGGGGTCACGGTCCAAAAAGACGCACAGCGCCGCCCCGCGGGAGAGCGCTTCGATCCCCAGCTGGCCGCTGCCGGCAAAAAGGTCCAGCACCCGCGCGCCGGGCACCAGGAACTGCACGCTGGAGAACATGGCTTCTTTTACGCGGTCGATGGTGGGGCGGGTCACGTCCTCGCCCGGCAGGGCGCAGAGCACCTTGCCGCGGGCAGAACCGGCGATCACGCGCATGGGCGGGCACCTGCCTTTCTGTTTTTCCTTTATTATGGGGCCTAGGGCGCGGATTGTCAAGTCAGGCGCGCAGGGCGTTGTAGATCTTTTCCGCCTTGGCGTGGCTGATGCCGCGCACCTCCTCCAGGTCGGAGATGGAGGCTGCCCGGACGGCCGCCACCGTCTTGAAGTGCGCAAGCAGCGCGGCCGAGGTTTTTTCGCCCACACCGGGCAGCGCGGTCAGGGTGGCGGCGTAGGACTTTTTGCGCATCAGGCGCTTGCGGTAATCGTTGGCATAGCGGTGGGTCTCGTCCTGGATGGCGGTGACAAAGGTAAAAATGTTGCGGTGGCGGTTGATGGCGATCTCGCGCCCGGCTTCGTCCACGATGGCGCGGGTGCGGTGGCGGTCGTCCTTGACCATGCCGAAGGTGGGCACGTTTTCCAGCGCCGTGCCGCGCAGCGCGGCGCGCACCGCGCCGACCTGGCCGCGGCCGCCGTCGATGAGCAGCAGGTCCGGCAGCGCGGCAAACTGGTTGGCGGGGCCGTCCGGCTTGTCGCCGCGGCGGGCGGCCTCGTACTCGCCGGCGCGGCGGGCCAGCGTTTCAGCCAGCGAGGCATAGTCATCGGTGCCGGCGACTTCCCGCATTTTAAAGCGGCGGTAACCGCTGCGGAAAGGCTTGCCGTCCTTGAACACGACCATGCCGCAGACGCTGGAACCGTCGCCCCAGTTGGAGATGTCGTAGCTTTCGATCAGGCGGGGCGGCGCTTTCAGGCCCAGGACCTGGGCGGCTTCCTCCAGCAGTTTTTCCTCCCGCGTGTAGCGGCCGCTTTCGCGGCCCAGCCGCTCGACCGCATTGGTATAGGCCATGGTGACCAGCTTGGCCACGTCGCCGCGCTGCGGCACATACAGTTCCACCTTGCTGCCGCGCGCCTCGTCCAGCGCCTGGCGCAGCGCTTCGTGGTCGGGCGGCAGCGCGTCCACCGCGATGACCTTGGGCACGCGCTCGCCGTCCAGGTAATAGCGGGGCAGGAATTCTTCGCGCACGGCGGCGATATCGGCGGTGTCGTGGAACACGAACTCCCTCTTATCGGCCAGGCGGCCTTCGCGGTAGCGCAGCACCGCGGCGCAGACCGCGCGCGAGGTCCCGGCCAGGGCGATCACGTCCATTTCGGTATCCTGCTGCATGACCACCTTCTGGCCGGCGGCCACCCGCTCGATGGCGGCGATCTGGTCCCGCAGCAGCGCGGCGGTCTCGAAGTCCAGCCGGTCGGAGGCCGCCTGCATTTTGTCGCGCAGCTGGCGCAGGATGTCCTTTTTGCCGTGGCGGATCATCTGCAGCGCGCCCTGTACGGCTTCGTTGTAGGCCGCGCAGCTGATCTTGCCGCTGCACACGGCCATGCACTTGCCGATGTGCGCGTTCAGGCAGGGGCGGCCCTTGCCGAGATCGCGCGGGAACTCCTTGCCGCAGCGCGGCAGAAGGAAGCAGTCCTGCACGGTCTCGACCATCTCGCGCACGGCGAAGGAGGAGGTGAACGGGCCGATGTAATCGGCGTTTTCATCGTCCTTTTGCAGCGCGGCCGAAATGCGCGGCCAGTCCCCGCGGGTGACCTTGACGTAGCTGTAGCCCTTATCATCCTTCAGCAGGATGTTGTATTTGGGGGTATGGGCCTTGATCTGGCTGGCTTCCAGCACCAGGGCTTCGAACTCGCTCTGGCAGACGATGACGTCAAAGCTGAAAGCGTGGGCGATCATCTGGGTGACTTTGGCGTCGTGGGGAACGCCTTCGCGGAAATACTGGGACACCCGCGTGCGCAGGCGCTTGGCCTTGCCGATATAAATGATGTCGTCGCTTTTGTCGCGGATGATATACACGCCGGGCAGCAGCGGCAGCATACAGGCTTTTTTGTACAGTTCAGGCTTTGTCATACTTCCCCCGGGAAATACAAATAAGGCCGGGTGGCAAGCCACCCGGCCCGGAAGGCGCTAAGATCATTCAGAGAAGCCGGAGTTGACCAGCTTGACCAGGCCGTCCACGGCGGCCTGCTCGTCGGTGCCGTCCGCAATGATGCGGATGGTGGTGCCGCCCACGATGCCCAGGCTGAGAACACCCAGCAGGCTCTTGGCGTTGACACGGCGTTCTTCTTTTTCGACCCAGATGGAAGACTTGTACTCGTTGGCTTTCTGGATAAAGAACGTAGCCGGACGAGCGTGCAGACCAACCTGATTCTCAACGGTAACTTCTTTCACGTACATAGCTATTCTCTCCTACTTTGCGAAAATAATACTACGCCCAAGTTCTACTACCGCGGGCAAGTGTCAGGCGGTATTGCACTTATGGTATCCGCCCGGGTATTTATATTTTATCCCATTTGTTCGACTTTGTACAGTGGAAAACCGCAAATTTGGCAGGATTCCGCATTTCCGACAAAGCGCGCCGGCTTTCTTTGTACATTTTAGCCAGTTAGTTTTCAACATTCTTGTCAAGGAACACCAAAAACGCCGCAAGAGCCGCTTGCCGCCTGCGTTTCTGACGGATCATAGACAAATTTGTATTCCCGGCAAAATACCGCCGCGTGCGGGTCCCGGGCCGGGTCGTATACGCACGCCACCCCGGCCGGGCGGTAGCCCATGCGCAGATACAGCGCAATGGCGGGGCGGTTCGTATCCAGCACGCAGAGGAACGGCTGCGGGTGTTCGGCCAGCTTTTTGCGCGCGAACGCCAGCAGCTTGGCCCCGATGCCCTGCCCTTGCGCGGCCGGCTCCACATACAGCCGGCCGATCTCGCCGGTCTTGTGGCAGACGCCGACAAGGGCGTCCGGCACGCCGGCCGTGCTGTGCAGGTAAAACGCCCAGCCCGCGGCGTGGTCGGCCAGCAGTTCCTGCCGCATGGCCTGCGGCGTATGGGCGGCCAGGTAGTCCGCCGTGCAGACGCCGGCGCAAGCCTGCCGCCAGCCGGCGGCATAGATGGCCGCCGCGGCGCTCCATGCTTCTTCGGTGCGGATCAGCTCGGCGCGCTCGCTGCGCTTCCAGCGCCCCGGGGCCAGCGGATGGGTGCGGCACCAGGCCTCGTACAGGTCGGGGCGGCGGGCCAGCGTGCGGGCATGGCTCTGTTTGGCGCGCCAGGCGGCGATCTTTTGGTGGTCGCCGGTCAGCAGCACGGGGGGCACGGCGCGGCCCTCCCACACTTCGGGGCGGGTGTACTGGGGGTATTCCAGCAGGCCGTCCCAATGGCTTTCCTCCTGGAAGCCCTGCGCTTCGGCCAAAACGCCGGGCTGCAGGCGCAGGACGCTGTCGGCCACCACCAGGCTGGCCAGCTCGCCGCCGGTAAGCACATAATCCCCGATGGAGATCTCCTCGTCGGCAAAGGCTTCGATCACGCGCTCGTCCACACCCTCGTAG